>DATAAL010000083.1:0-15293 GCA_036260145.1 Longimicrobiaceae bacterium
CGTCGGCCTCCTCCGGGACGGGACGGAGGAGGCCGACGTTGAATCGGAGAGCACCGGTGATCCGGCCGAAGAAGGCCCCGCAGGCGGCGGTGAGCCAGAGCAGCCGCTCCGTCTCCTCCCGGGAGGCGAGGAAGCCGCGCACCTCGTCCCCGAGCGCCCTCGGAGCCTCCAGCGTCCGGGTCCCCACCCTGGCGCCCGGCTTCCCGAGAGCAAGCGGCTCCGCGCCACGCAACCGTGCGACCCAGAACGGCTCGTGGCGGCAGATCTCTCCGTAGGCAGCCCCCAGGCGGGCGGCCTCCCCCGGGTCCAGCAGCGGGAGTCGGGCACCGGGGGCGAGGCTGAAGCGCCCGGCCAGCTCCGCCACCGGGATCGCGCGCCCGTCGAGCGTCCGGAAGCCCTCCAGGCGCAGCCCCGAGGTGGCCGTCGCGACGACCATCCCCTCCGTGTCCAGCGCGGTGACGGTCCCCGGAGGTGCGGTGGGCGGTGCGGGCACCGGCTCCGCCCGGCCGACGATGATCGGCTCGCCGGCGATCCAGAGCTTGGGGAGGCCGAGAGGGTTGGAATAGGTGCCGAAGTCGAGCGCCCGGACCAGGGCGTCCAGCTCCTCCGCGGGCCGGCTCCAGTCGAGCGTGCAGGCGGCCTCCGGCCGGGTGTGCAGCGGGAAATAGCTCCGCTGCGTCAGGTCCTGGGGTCGGGGGACGCAGCGGTCCTCCGCGAGCTCCTCGATCAGCTCCTCGAACGATTCGGCGGCGGCGTCGTAGCACTTCGCGTTCAGCGCCAGGGCCGTGTCGCGCGGCCCGACCTCCACCCGCCGCTGCTTCAGGACGTCCCCCGCGTCGACCGCGTCCGCGATCAGGTGCCAGGTGACGCCGTGGACCCGCTTGCCATGCAGGAGCGCCCAGGAGGTGGCGTGCACGCCCGCGTACCGCGGCAGCGGCGAATCGTGGAAGTTGATCGCCGCGCGCGAGGCGAGCCCGTACACGTCCCGCGGGAGGACGCGCCGGTTCACGATGCTGAAGAGATAGTCGAAGGGGGCGGAGCGGAGGAATGCTCCGAGGTCGCCGTTCAGGGCGGCGTGGGGGATCCCGTGGCGCGCGGCCCACTCGGCGGCCGCACCCCCGGGGGAGGCGACGCCGAGGACGCGGTGGCCGCGGCGGAGCAGGGCGTCCCCGCAGCGCACGAGGAGCGCGCCCTCGCCGACGAGAAACGCGTCAAAGCGCTTGCTCTGGATCATGACGGCAGATCGAGCCACTCGGAGCGTTGCGGGTGGAGGGGACGACCGTCCCTTGCACCCCCGCGAGCCGTGGCGCGCGAGAGAGGTTCACCGACCACACCAACTGACCGACCGGGAACCGATACAAACCGCCACCAGGGTAGGACAGGAATAGAGTACCTCTGGCCGGGAACGGGCGCAAGGCTGTCCGGAGAGGAGCGAATGTCGGGGCAGGAAGTCCCAAAATGAGAGAGCCGACGCAGTCATGGCGGCTGCATCGGCTCTCTCACTGCCCCTCCGGGCCCCGCGGACTCAGCCCTCGGCCTGGTCCCGTTCCCCCTCGGCCTGCGACGGCTTCCCCTGTCCCGCGTCCTCCTGCAGGTTGGTCGGCCGCTCCGGCGCCGGCGCGTCCTGCTCGTCCGACGGCCGGGGGCTCTTCCCCCGCTCGCGCTCCTCTCTCTCCGCCATCAGAAGCTCCGTTCCATTGTCTGCCCTTGCCGTCCGCTCACCCCTGCGGACCCGTACCCTCCGCTCCCGATGAAGCCGACGGCGCCGGGACCACCTGCGTCTCATCCAGCACCGCCTCCTTCACGGGCGGGGTCTCCACCACCCGGTCGCTGGACGGCTCCCGGGTGCGCGGCGGAAGCCCCATGATCTCCCGCAGCTCCCCCTCGTCCACCACCTCCTTGACCAGGAGACGCTGCGCCAGGTCCTCCAGGACCTTCCGGTCGGCCGCCAGGATCCCCCGCACCCGCTCGTACGTCCCCTCCACGATCCCGTGGATCTCCCGGTCGATCACCCGCGCTGTATCCTCCGAGTAGCTCCTCCCGGCGCCGTCCGCCTCCGGCGCCTGGAGGAACTGTGCCCGCCGTGGCGCGGCGAAGTTGATGGGTCCCAGCTCCCGCGACATCCCGTACTCCGTCACCATGCGCCGGGCCAGGTCGGTGACCCGCTCCAGGTCGTTCCCCGCCCCGGTGGAGATCTCGTTGAAGACGATCTCCTCCGCCACCCGCCCACCCAGCAGCACCGCGATCCGGTCCATCAGCTCCTGCTTGGTCAGCAGGTAGCGGTCCTCGGTGGGGAGCTGCTGCGTGTAGCCCAGCGCCGCCACGCCGCGGGGGATGATGGAGATCTTGTGCACCGGGTCGGCCGTAGGGACCCGCTCCGCCACGATGGCGTGCCCCGCCTCGTGGTAGGCCACGATGGTGCGCTCCTTCTCGTTGATCAGGCGGTTCTTCTTCTCCAGTCCGGCGATGATGCGGTCGATGGCGTCGTCGATCTCCCGCATCCCCACCTCGGCCTTGTCCCGCCGCGCCGCCAGGAGCGCCGCCTCGTTGAGCAGGTTGGCCAGGTCCGCGCCGACGAAGCCCGGAGTGCGGCGGGCGATCCGCTCCAGGTCCGCGTCCGGCGCCAGCTTGATGTCCTTGGCGTGGATGCGCAGGATGGCGAGCCGTCCGTTCACGTCCGGACGGTCCACCAGGATCTGCCGGTCGAAGCGTCCGGGACGCAGCAGGGCGGGGTCCAGGATCTCGGGGCGGTTGGTGGCCGCCATGATGATCACCCCCAGGCGCGGATCGAAGCCGTCCATCTCCACCAGGAGCTGGTTGAGCGTCTGCTCCCGCTCGTCGTTGCCCCCCAGGAGGCCGCCGGGGGAGCGCGCCTTGCCCAGCGCGTCCAGCTCGTCGATGAAGATGATGCACGGGGCCTGCGCCTTGGCCTGCGCGAACAGGTCGCGCACCCGCGCCGCGCCCACGCCTACGAACATCTCCACGAACTCCGCCCCGGAGATGGAGAAGAAGGTCACTCCCGCCTCCCCGGCCACCGCGCGGGCCAGGAGCGTCTTCCCCGTCCCCGGCGGTCCCACCAGGAGCACCCCCTTGGGGATCTTCGCCCCCAGGTTGGCGAACTTCTGCGGGTTCTTCAGGAACTCGACGATCTCGACGGTCTCCTGCTTGGCCTCGTCCACCCCGGCCACGTCGTCGAAGGTGACTCCCGTCCCCTCCTCGCCGACGATGCGGGCGCGGCTCTTCCCCACCGTGAGCACCCCCTGCGTGGGGTTCATCCGGCGCAGGAACCAGAACCAGAAGAGAAGGATTACTGCGAAGGGGAGGAACCAGCTCAGGATCCCCCGCAGCCAGTTGGGCGGCATCCCCGAGTACCGGACCTTCCGCGCCTCCAGGAGCGGGATCAGCGTCTCGTCCTCGGGCACCCGCACCGAGGTCCAGGTGAGAATCCGCTGCTGGTCGCGGACGGCCTTGATCGGCTCGGCGTGGATCACCTCCGGGCCGAGGCGCACCTCCTCCACGTTCCCGGCCCGGATCTGCTCCTTGAGCTCGCTGTACGGGATCTGCTTCGCCCCCTGCCCCGCGAGCAGGTAGTTGATGGCGAAGAGCGCCAGGAAGGCGATGACCAGATAGCCTACGGAGAACCGGGTTTTCCGGTCGTCCAGGGGTCCTCCCGGCGCGCGGTTGACGCGCCGGTCGGCGCCCTTGCGGCGCTCATCGGGAAACTTGTTGCCGTCTGCCATGTCGCGCCGCGGGCGCAAGAGTCGGACCATGCCCGGACCGCGCTCCCGGATCGTCCGGCGGGTGTGATCTATGCAGTCGATCCACCCTGAATTCCGAGGCTGCGCCAGACCGGCGCGCAGAGCCTGAACCGGAGGGCTGCGCGCCGATCCGCCGCGTTCACCCCCATCCCGCCGGACCCATGTTCCGGCGGCCGAAAATTCTTCGCAGGAGGGCCTATGTCGCGTCGGATGATCCTGGTGTCCGGTGTCGCCTCCACCGTCGCCCTGGGCGCGTGCCTGGCCTCCGCCCCCTCACCGGAAGTCGACGGGAGTGGCTCCCCCGCTCCCAGCACCGTGCGCACCGGGAGCGCGACGGTCATTCCGGGGGCCGACCTGCAGACCCGCGGCGGGAGCCTGCTCGATGCGCTCTCGGGGCGTGTCTCCAACATCCAGGTGGCCCGCCGCTCCAACGGGGGGTGTCCCCTGGTGACGCTGCGGGGGCGGAAATCGTTCGTGACTTCCAGCGACGCTCTGGTTTACGTGGACGGGGTTCCCATGCTGGACACCTGCATCCTGAACCAGATCCGCACGGTGGACGTGGAGCGGGTGGAGGTGTACCCGGGCGGGTCTTCCGCCCAGGCGGGGTACCGCTCCAGCCCCAACGGCCTGATCCTGGTGTTCCTCACCGGGTCCTGACCGGGGGGCCCACTCCGCGATCAGGTCGGGATGGGCGTCCCGCCCCCGCCTCCGCCCCCGCTGTCACTCGCCCCGGCGATCAGCCGCTCCGTCAGGGTGACGATCAGCACCACCGCTCCGGCAACCAGGGCGCTCCGGAGTAGGGAGACCCGCTTGGTCTGCAGCGACGCGATGTTGCTGCGGGGGATGCTGAGCGTTTCCCCCCGCCCGGCGAACTCGTACCCCGAGCGGGCCTGGAGCTGTAGGACGGAGAGCACCACCTCCCTCTCGTCCGCCCGCACCATCTCCCCCTCCGCCAGTACCACTTCGTTGGCCGTGTAGTCCAGGAGGCGGAAATCGGTGGGGGCGGCCAGCATCACCCGGACGCGGGCCGCTCTGCCGGGCGTGCTCTGCGCCGGCACGTAGGAGAAGCATCCGTTGAGCAGGAAGCAGAGCAGCAGGACCAGTGCTGTAGGGCGCATCATGGCGTCTCTCGGGTTGCAGTAGATCCGGAGGAGCGGGTGGACGCTCCCGTACATCTAGTTTGCGTGGACCACCTCTCCGGTCAAGAGGGAGGCCGGTGGATGTGCAACGCCCGCCCCGATGCTCCGGGGCGGGCGTTGCTCTGGTCACCTCGTCTCTCCCAGGTCAGGACCTGGGGCACGCCTGCGGGTCGTTGTCGTTCCGCGCCGGCTGGTTCGTCGGTGCGGGAATGTTGGGGTTCGCGGCGCGCTCCGTATCGGAGTACAGGATGCGTCCGATCACCGCCTGCGCGGCCCCCACTGGCGCGACCGCCGGGATGCAGGTGCGCTTGTAATCGTTGTACGCCTCGATGTTCTGGAACAGCGCGATATACTTCTCCGTCATGATCTCCCGGAACAGCGCGTCCCCGGTGAGCCCACTGACCGCCGTGAGCCCCTCGGAGGTCCGCGCGTTGTTCAGGTTCGTGAGCGCCGCCGCCGTATTCCCCAGCCGGTAGTTCGCCTCCGCCATGATCAACTGGTTCTCGGCGTAGGTGAGCATCGGCTGCCGGAAGTCGGGGGCGCCGCGCCGCGGGCCCAGCAGCGAGCCCGTGGTGCTCCCGAGCCCCCCGGGCGGTGCGCCGACCACCTGGCCGCTGGCAAGCGGCGTGAAGTACTGCGTCAGGCGCGGATCGTTCCGCGTCCTCATCAGCTCCACCAGGTGGCGGCCCGCAACCATCTGCCCCTGCCGGAAGACATAGATGAACTGGTACCACAGGTTCTCACCACCCGCCGTAGTGCTCTGGAAGCTGGTGAAGTTGTTGGCCGAGGTGGAGATCCCGTTCTGCGCCGCGGCCAGTGCCTTCTGCACGCAGTTCCCACCGCACGCCTTGTTGGCTTCGGCCTGCACGTTCTTGCCGTTGTGCGTGCCTGTGAAGTTCTGCGCCTCCACCCAGTGCATGTAGAAGCGGGCCTTGAGCGTTTGCGCCGCCTGCAGCCACCTCGTCCGGTCGCCGCGGTGCACCAGGTCCACCTGCCCGGGACCGGCGCCCTGCCCGCTCTGCAGGTCGGCGATCGCCTGGTCGAGGACGGCCTGGACGGCCCGGTACACCTCCGCCTGGTCGTCCAGCTTCGGGGTGGCGATCTCCTCCTTGACCGCCTCGGAGTAGGGGAGCGCGCCCCACAGACTGGCCGACTCGCCCATCAGGTACGCTTCCCACACCCGCAGCATCCCGGAGAAGGTCCGGTCTCCGGCCGCATCCGTACGGCTCAGCGCCTCGCGGATGTCGATGAGCCCGCCGCCGGTGTAGATGGCGTTGTACCAGGCCGCCAGGTCCTGCTCCGTGACCACGTACTGGTCGCGGCCGGAATACTGGTTCCCGATCCCCGCCATCTGCTGGGTCCACATGGAGGTGTGGCGTGACAGGTCACCCGTGTGCTGGACGAACTGCGTCAGCTGGATTCCCTGGTACAGCTGGGCCGTACCGACGTTGAGCGGGGAGTTCGGGTTGTCGCTGATCCCGGGCCCCGTGAGGTAGTCGTTGCACGCGGAGAGCGTGCCGGTCAGCGCAGCTACGGCGAGCGCCGACCTGGTCCATTTATGCATCATGCGTGAGCGCTCCTTTATCGGTTGAGGCTGACGCTGAGAATCCACTGGCGCGTCTGCGGATTGTTGTAGTAGTCGACCCCCTGCTGGTTGGTGCCGCCACCCAGGTTGGTCTCCGGGTCGAAACCGGTGTAGTTGGTCCACGTCTTCAGGTTGCGCCCCGCCAGGCGGAGGTCGATCCCCGACATCCCCATCCGGCGCGCGAAGGTCGTCGGCACGGTGTAGTTGACCGCGAGCTCACGGAGCTTCACGTACCCTGCGTCCTCCACGAACTGCGCGCCGGGCCCGTTGAAGTTGTTCCCCAGGCCGTTGAACCACCAGTTCTGGCCGATCGGCACCGACCTGCCGGCGCCGGGGCCCACCACCGGCTGGCCCTCGAAGATGGTCTGGCCGAAGATCTTCTCGTTCCCGGTGCAGGTCAGCGGGGTGCCGCCGCAGGTGGCGCGGACCTCGGTGTCCCTGTGCGTGCCATACGAGTAGAGCGCGCCCCGGGTGCCGTTCCAGACCTCACCGCCGTGCTTGATGTCCAGCAGGCCCGAGATGCGGAGGGCGGAGAACAGGGTGACGGCGCTGCGGATCCCGGCCGTCCAGTCCGGCTCCGGGACGGCGATCACGCGCAGCGTGGGGTCCAGGATGGGGAACCCGTTGGCCGCGAGGTAGAGCGCGCCGTCCGGCTGCCCCTGACAGGCCGCCGCAATGTTGTGCTGGGTGCCACCGGAGCTGATGGTGGTGAGCCCGCGCCCGCAGCGGGCGAAGTCGGTACCGCGCAGCACGCCCACCGGGTAGCCCACCACGGCCGCGCCCGAGGCGCTGGTGAAGCCGCCAGCCAGGCCGATGAACTGCGTGGCGGAGTCACCCAGCGAGAGCACCTTGTTGTTGTTCTGCGACCAGTTCCCGCCGATCTCCCAGGCGAAGTTCCGGGTCTCCACCGGGCTGATGTCCAGCGAGACCTCCCACCCCTGGTTGCGGATCTCCGCCGCATTGCGGAGTTGCTGGAAGTAGCCCGTGGAACGGGCGAGCGGCACCTGGAGGATGGCGTCCTCGGTGCGGGCGATGTAGTACGTCACTCCCAGGCTGGCCCGGTTGTTCAGGAGGGCCAGGTCGAGCCCCGCCTCGGTCTCGGTGGTCCGCTCCGGCCCCAGGTCCGGCTGCGGCCGGGTGGTCCCGCGGTACGCCCCGCCCTGCCCGCCCGTGGTCGGGCGGATGAAGCTGCTCCACCCGGCGTCGGCGATGTCCAGGAAGGAGAACCCGCCGATGGTGCCGTACACGGGCGGCTCGTTCCCCGCCTGGCCCCACGCCGCGCGCAGCTTCCCGGAGGAGAGGAAGGAGAGCCGGTCCTCGAGACCCAGCGTCTCGGAGAAGGTCCACGCCGCGCTCGCCTTCGGGTACCAGTGCCGCCGCTGGCTCTCCCCGAAGGTGGAGAAGCCGTCGTTGCGGAGCGCCGCGGTCAGGAAGAGCTGGTCCAGCAGGTTGATCTGCGCCTGCCCGAAGAACGACTCGCTCCGGATCTTGTACTCGTAGTTGTCGGGGTTGCGGTCCAGGGTGTTGTCGAGCTGGAAGACCCCGGGGGCGATGAAGTTGATCCCCTCCACGTACTGGCGGCGGAAGTCGCGCGCGTTGCGGTTCCACCCCAGCGTCAGCGACCCGTCCAGGGCGTCGCTCAGGTCGCGGGTGAGGGTGGCCGTGGCGTCCTGGTTGAGCTGCTGGAAGACGATGGTGGCGTCACCCAGATATCCGTTCCTCTGGATGGCGGTCCCGGCGGGGAAGACCTCCAGACGATCGTCCGTGGAGTAGTCGTTCCCCAGCGTGTAGTTGAGCTTGAGCCAGTCGACCGGGTTGTAGTCCACCGAGATGTTGCCGAAGGCGCGCGCCACCTCGCTGTTGGTCTGGTTCTCGTTGATCACCCAGAACGGGTTGTCGAACGTGCCCACGTCGTTCAGCCGGGTGGGATTCGGCTTATCGTAGAACCGCTGGAACCCCTGCGCCGTCAGGTAGCACTGGTTGCCGTCCTCAAACGAGCAGTTGTTGAAGTTCGGCGGAGTGCGCAGGCCGCCCAGCAGCAGCCCGGCGACGTTGGACCCCGTCTGGATATACCCCGCGTCGGACTGCGAGTAGGCGAAGTTCCCCGAGACGGTGAGCTGGCTTCCCAGCATGTGGGAGCCGCGCAGGCGGGCCGTGGTCCGGTCGAAGAAGTCGTTGTCACCGACCACAATCCCGTTGTGGTCGAAGCGCCCCACCGACAGGAAGTAGGTGGTCCGCTCGTTCCCCCCGGAGACGGTGAGGTTGGTCTCCAGGATCTGACCGCTCTCGAACAGCTCGCCGAAGTGGTCGTACGACTGTCCGGTGATCTGTCCGCCCCAGCTCCGGAGGTTGGCACCGGTCACGCCGCCGGTCCCCGACGCGAAGATGCGCTGCAGGGGGTACTCGCTGATGACCTCGTCCGAGGTGACCGTCTGCGTGAGCGACACCTTGGTGGGACCCGCCTGGCCCCGCTTGGTGGTGATCAGCACCACGCCCTGCGCCGCGCGCGCTCCGTAGATGGCCGCGGCGGCCGCCCCCTTGAGAATCTCGACGGAGGCGATGTCGTTGGGGTTGATGTCCGCGATCCGGTTGGTAGCGATCGTCCCTGAAAGCGTCACCGGGTTGGCGGAGGTACCGCCCACGGAGCGGACGGTGGACGGGAGAACGTTCTCCTGCGTGTTGACCGGGATGCCGTCCACCACGAACAGCGGCCCGACGCCCATGTTCTGCAGGGTGTTGACCCCACGGATACGGATGGCGGTGGGAGCGCCCGGCTCACCGGAAGCGGTGAGGATCTGGACACCCGCCGCCTTCCCGGCGAGGGCGCTCACCACGTTGGGAGCCTGCACCTGGGTGAGCCGCTCACCCGACACCGAGGCGATGGAGGTGCCCAGGCGCTCGCGGGTGGTAGTGGTACCTGCGCCCGTGACCACGAGGGCCTCAAGCTGCAGCGGGTCGGCCGCGAGCTGGAAGTTCTGCGTGAGGTTGGCACCGGGGCTCAGCGTCACGGTGCGGGACTGCTGCGTGAGACCGACCTGCGAGGCGACGATCGATACCTGCTGCCCCGCGCGGACGCGGGAAGCCGGGACCGTCAACCGGTAGGAGCCGTCCTCACCGGTGACCGTTCCCACGCCGAGCATGGGAATACGGACGTTCGCCGTGACTACCGGGGTGCCGTTGTCGCGGGTCACCCGCCCGGTGATCGTCGCCGGCTCCTGCGCCAGCAGCGACACCGGCGCGAGGGCCAAGGCGAAGCAGATCGCCGTCAGCCAACGGATTTTGTTCATGCCCTCTTCTCCTTGTTCTCGCAGTTGCTTGAACCGGACAGTCTGGAAGTACCGTCCGCGGGACCGGGCACCCGCCCGGAGCCGCACCCTGCAACGCGCTTCCTCCCGGAGCCCAGACGGGACGAGAGGACCTAACCACGGATCGAACCGGGGCTTTGTCGGGAAGAGACCTCCTTTCGGCCAGGGGTGAGAGGCATCTGTCGTACGGCCGACGTTTTCGGAGTGCTGCGCTACCGGACCGGTAGCCCGTGAGCTGATCGGAGAAGACGCCCACCCCTTCCGGTGGTTGACGCAGAGAAGTTAAAGACCGAGCAAGCCGGGGAATACCGGTCTACGTATACTGTGGCCGAGGGGGAGTGTCAAGAACGCCGGGGCAGGCGTGGATAGTGGCCGGGCGGGGTATGGAATGACGGGACGGACGCAACGCTCCCCGGCTCCATGGGGACACTTCGCGCGCGCGGCGGACTACCGGTTCAGCGACACGGAGAGCACGAGCGCGCGGGAGAGCGGGCCAACGAACCAGTCGATACCACGGTTGGGGAACGCGGCACCGCCCACGGCGGGCTCGGGGTCGAAGCCGGTGTAGTCCGTCCAGGTCCACAGGTTCCGCCCCGCGACGCGGACGTCTATTCCGGCGAGTCCGAGTGTGCGCCCCACCCACGACCCCTCCACCGTGTAGGCCAGCGACACCTCGCGGAGCCGGGTGAGGGAGGCATCCTCCACGAACTGCGCGCGGGGACCCAGGATCCCTCCCAGCCCGGTGAACCACTCCTCGCCGATCGCGACCTGCCTCCCCACCCCCGGACCGACTACCGGTCCGGGCGCCCAGTCCGACCCGAAGGTCGCCCGCCGGTCACGGTCCTCGGTGTCTCCGTGAGTGCCGAACTGGTACAGGGAGGCCCGGGTCAGGTTGAGCGCCTCTCCCCCCTGCCGCGTCTCCACCAGGACGCCGACCCGGATCCCGCGGACCCGGATCCGGGCTTCCACCCCTCCGCTCCAGTCTGGGTTGGGGTCACCGATGACCCGCTCGTTGGGATCGGGGACCGGGAACCCGCCCGGCCCGATGTACAGAGCCCCGTCCGGCTGTCCCGCGCACGCCCGCTCGACATCGTGCACGATCCCGGCGGAGGTGATGGTCCGCAGCCCGCGGCCGCAGCGCGCGAAGTCGAAGCCGTGGAACACTCCGAGCGGCTGGCCGACCTCGGCGAAGGTGCCGCTCCCCGCGAAGGAGGCCGCGGCGATCGGATAGGGGAGGATGGAGATGCTGGGGTCCCCCAGGTTCTCCACCCGGTTGCGGTTGCGCGCCCAGTGCAGGTCGATCCCCACGTCGACGACGCCGTGGGTATACGGGCGCAGGCCCAGCGTCACCTCCCACCCGCGATTGCTGATCTCCCCCAGGGGGGTCTCCAGGCGGCTCAGGGCCACGTCCCCCGCGCGGGAGCTGTAGTAGGTGACGCTCAGGTCGGCGATCCCCCCCGTGAAGCCGAGATCGGCTCCGGCTTCGCCCTCCGAGACCCTCTCCAGCCGGGCGTGCGCGGCGACCGCCACCCCGGGGGAGCGGAAACCCACCCCCGCGCCGGGAGCCGGTTGCGCCGCGGGAGCGGGAGCGCGGTCCACCAGCGGAGGGGCGGGACGGAGGTCCTGGAGCATGTAGGAGGTGGGGACCCGTGCGCCCACTCCGTACGCCGCCCGCAGCCGCACGGAGCGGAAGACGCTCTCCGGGAGGTCGAAGGCGCCGCCGGGGTTCCAGGCGGCGCCCACCCGGGGGGACCAGGCGCGCTCCCCGTCTCCGCCGGGAGCGAGTACGCCGTCGTACCGCAGGGATCCGAGCAGGGAGAGCTGGCCGGCGAAGTCCAGCGTCCCCCAGAGCGAGTAGCCTTCCAGCCGCAGGCGCTCTACGTAGTCGGGGAGCGAGGTCTGCGTGGCGGTGTTCCGCAGGCGGAGTGGTTCCGGCAGGACCAGGGGCCTCCCGAACTCCGTGGCCTGCCGGAGCCGCCGCTCCTGGAAGCTCTGGCCAGCAGTTATGCTTCCTGAGAGCGACGCGCCCAGCGCGTAGTCGGCGGAGACGGACAGGTCGTGGACGATCAGGCGCTCGGTGAAGCGCCGCTCCAGCACGCTCCCTCCCGGCGGGGACCCGGAGCTCTGGAGCGGACGCCCCTCCAGCCGCTCGTCGGCGTATGCGTCCACCCCCAGGGCCCAGTCCACGCGCAGGGAGCCCCGCGGCCTCCACGCCGCGCGCACGTTGCCGAGCACGCGTCCCACCTGCTGGGTGTTCTCTCCCTCCAGCAACGCGTAGAAAGGGTTGTCAAAGCCGCGGTTCAGCAGCTCCGAGCCGGGGCCCGGGTTGGGGAAGCGGAAGCTGCGGTGCAGCCCCCCGGCGGTGAGGTACTCCCGGTTGTCGAAGTCCGGCGGGGTCCGCAGCCCCCCTAGCAGCACGCTGGCGAAGCTGTTCCCGCGCCGTACCAGCTCCGCCTGCGTGCGCGCCAGCGACAGGCTGGTGCCGAGAACCAGGTCTTCCCGGAGCCGGTGCGTGCCGTTGAGGCGCAGGGTATGGCGCCGGTACGCGTCGCTTTCCCCCGTGAAGAACCCGTCCTGGTGAACGGCTCCCCCGGACAGGTAGAAGGTGGTCCGCCCGGTCCCGCCGGAAACGGCCAGGGTGTTGTCGAGGGTCCTCCCGGTCTCGAAGAGCTCACCCACGTGGTCGTGGGTCGGGATCCCCTCCGCGAGCCGAGGGCCCCAGCTGAAGAGATCCGGGACGGAGCAGTTCACCGCCCCGCCAGGCACACACGCGGGGGAGCGGCCGCGGAAGCCGAGCCCGTAGCTGCGCTGCAGCGGGAGGGTGCGGGCCGCGCGGTCGAGATGAAGCGACGACCTCAGGGAGTAGCGGGTCCGCCCCGGCCGGCCCGGCCGGGTGGTGATCAGGACCACGCCGCCGGTCCCCACGCGCGCTCCGTAGAGCGAGGTGGCGGCGGGCCCCCTCAGGATCTCGATGGTTTCGATGTCGTCCGGGTTGATGTCGGACCCGCGGCCGGTGCCCACCACCCCCCCCAGGGGAGAGCCCCCACCCTCCCCGTTCACCCCGTAGCTGGTGGAGAAGGTGGCGCTGCTCACCGGCTGCCCGTCCACCACCACCAGCGGCTCCGCGGCCCCTGCGAAGGTCCGCGCCCCCCGGATCCGGATGGCAGTGGAGGCACCCGCCTCCCCTCCCGAGTACAGGACGTGCACGCCGGCCACCCGCCCGGAGAGGGCGGCGATAACGTCCGTCTCCCCGGAGCGCCGGAGGCGCTCCCCCGAGACGACCGTGCGCGCGGTGCCGGTCCGGACGGTGTCTTCCTGGAGGAGTGGCTCCTCCGGGGACCGGGGGCTCCGCGCCGAGTCGGCGCCCGGGGCGCGGACCGCCGTGTCCCCGGGCGTCCGTGCCGGCTGCTGTGCCGGCGTCGGCGACGGAACGAGCAGGAGCGCCGTGCAGGTGGCCGGCAGCGCGAGGAACCGGATCATCGGGGAGGGGCTCATGGCGACGGGTCCGGGCTCTCCGGCGCCACCATCTGCACGGCCCGCAGCAGGGCGCGCGCCTTGTTCAGCGTCTCCTCGTACTCCGCCGCGGGGATGGAGTCCGCGACGATCCCGGCGCCGGCCTGGACGTGGGCCTCCCCGCCGTGCGCCACCAGGGTCCGGATAGCGATGGCGGTGTCCATGGTCCGCCCCCCGTGCGCGAAGTACCCCACCGCCCCGGCGTAGGGGCCGCGCCGCGCCGGCTCCAGCTCGTCGATGATCTCCATGGCCCGGACCTTGGGCGCCCCGGAGACGGTGCCCGCGGGGAAGGAGGCGCGCATCACGTCCACGGCGGAAAGACCGTCGCGCAGCTCCCCCTCCACCGTGGAGACCATGTGCAGGACGTGCGAGTACTTCTCGATGGTCATGCGCTGGGGGACGCGCACGCTCCCGAAGCGCGCCACGCGCCCCACGTCGTTGCGTCCCAGGTCCAGCAGCATCAGGTGCTCCGCGGTCTCCTTGGCGTCGGCCAGGAGGTCGGCGGCCAGGGCGGCGTCCTCCTCCGCGCTCCTCCCGCGACGGCGCGTCCCGGCGATCGGCCGGACCGTCACCCGGCCGTCCTCCAGGCGCACCATCACCTCGGGGGAGGAGCCGACGAGCTGGAACCCGTCCAGATCCAGGTAGAAGAGGTAGGGCGAGGGGTTCAGGGTGCGGAGCGCGCGGTAGAGGTCGAAGGGGACCGCCCCCAGAGGGAGGGAGAGGCGCTGCGACAGCACCACCTGGAAGGCGTCGCCCGCGAGGATGTACGCCTGAACTCGCCGCACCGCCGCCTCGAACCCATCGCGGGTGAAGGTGCTCCGGAAGGGCGGATCCACGGGGGCGGTCTCCCGCACGGAGAGCGGGCGCGGCCCCTCCCCGTCGCGGATCCGGGCGATCGTGGTCTCGATCTCCGCCGCGGCGGCGGCGTAGCGGCGGCGCAGCTCCGCCTCTTCGGCGCCCTCCGTCTCCACCCCCACCACCGCGCGCGCCCGGCCGAACAGGTTGTCGACGGCCACCACCACGCCGGTGACCATGAAGAGCGCGTCCGGGAGCCCCAGCCCCGCGGCCGGCGGGTGCGGAAGGCGTTCGATGTGCCGGATCACGTCGTAGCCGAAGAACCCCACCGCCCCGCCCCAGAAGCGCGGGAGCCCCGGGATCTCCGCGGGCATGTGCCGGCTCACCAGCCGGTCGAACTCGCCCAGCGGGTCCGCGGAGCGCTCCCCCTCCCTCCACCCCCGGTCAGGAGTCCAGCGGTCGATCCGGTCCCCCACCAGCCGCCAGGCGGAGCGCGGCTCGCTCCCCAGGAAGGTGTAGCGAGCCCAGGTCTCCCCGCCCACCACCGACTCCAGCAGGAAGCCGAAGGGAGGGCGGGCGAGCTTGTGGTACGCGGAGACGGCGGTGTCGGTGTCGAAGAGGAACTCGCCGGAGACGGGGACGAGCGTCGCCGCGCGCGCCAACCGGAGGAACTCGGGAAAGGACGGCTGGAGCTGCATCGGGGCCGGTGTGTGTCGGAACGGAAGGGAACGGATGCGGGAATCTCCCCCGCCCTCCCACGCTTGTCAACGCCGCACTTCCCACAGCCTGGCAGAAGCTCTTGCCAGCCGTGCGCCCGGGACCGCGACCAGGGAAGGGTGAACCAGATTTTCGTGACGGTGGGCGGGGAGCTGTCTTTCTGAATCAACGCATCCCGGAGAGGACCCGGAGGCGGGGGCCCGGCGCGGCGGTCGCCCGCATGTTCCACTGGCGGAGGTAGAAGTCGGGGTGCTTTCCCGGTAAGGCTTACGACAGGGACGTGCGTGCTCCGTACGGTCCCCGTCTTGGCACGAAGAACGCAGTGATGCCGGCGGGGGCGGCATAGATCGCCTCCTGGCCGCCCGCTGCACCCGCGGGCGCACTCAACGGCGAACAACACCGGAGGGAATGATGGCGGACGTCCAGGTCCAGCAGACACCTGAGGGAGGCGGTGGGAGCAACGTGGTGTGGGCCGTGCTGG
>DATAAL010000084.1:0-11562 GCA_036260145.1 Longimicrobiaceae bacterium
CGAACACGGTGGTGGCGGGGCTCGGCACCCTCGTGGCGCTCGCGCTGGTGAGCCCGTGGCTGCTCCTGCTGGCCCCCTTCGCGCTGGTGGCCGTCCCCATCGCGAGAGTGCAGCAGGGATGGCTCAGGGAGGCCGAGGAGCGGTCCGCCGAGCCCTCGCGGCGGGCCCGGCACCTCCAGGCGCTGACGGTGGATCTGAGCGCGGGGATGGAGCTGCGCGTGCTGGGGCTCCAGGGCGAGATCCTGTCCCGGTTCCGGCGGGCATGGACGGAGTCGCGGGGCGTCCTGCTCGCCGCCAGGAGGAGGGCCGCTCTCCTGGACTGCGTGGGTGAGCTGGTGTTCCTGGCCGGATTCGGCGGGGCGGCGGCGCTGATGCTGTGGCGGGCCAGCCGTGGCCAGGCCACCGTAGGCGAGGTGGTGATGGCCGTCTACCTGGGACAGCAGGTGATGGCCAGCATCGTGGAGCCCGTGCGATGGATGGCCGGGATGGGGGAGACGCTCCGCGCCGCCGGCCGGATGCTCTGGCTCCAGGACTACGCGCGCGAGGTGCGCGCGGCCCGCTCCGGAACCCGCCCCGCGCCCGAGCGGCTGACGGACGGGATCGTCTTCGATCGGGTGTCCTTCCGCTATCCCGGCACCGACCGCTGGGCGTTGCGCGATGTCTCCTTCCGCATCCCCGCCGGAAGCGTGGTCGCGCTCGTGGGGGAGAACGGGGCGGGAAAGACGACGCTGGTCAAGCTGCTCTGCCGGATGTACGAGCCGACCGGGGGGCGGATCCTGGTGGACGGCGTGGATCTCGCCGGGATGGAGGTCGAAGCGTGGCGACGGCGGCTCTCGGCCGCGTTCCAGGATTTCGCGCGCTTCGAGCTCCCGGCGCGGCACACGGTCGGCGTGGGCGACCTCCCACGCCTGGACGACTCCGCGGCCGTCCGCGCCGCGCTGGAGCGTGCGGGGACGGCCGATGTCGTCACCTGTCTCCCCGCGGAGCTAGACACGCAGCTTGGCGCCCGCTGGGAGGGCGGGGTGGACCTCTCCACCGGGCAGTGGCAGAAGCTGGCGCTGGGCCGCGCGCTCATGCGCGAGGACCCGCTGGTGGTCTTCTTCGACGAGCCGACCGCCAGCCTGGATGCACTGGCCGAGCACTCCCTCTTCGAGCGCTACGCCCGTGCCGCCCGGAAGGGCGCGGCGCGCGGCGCGATCACCGTGCTGGTGTCGCACCGCTTCTCCACCGTGCGCTCCGCGGACCTGATCCTGGTGATCGACGGAGGCGGTGTGGCGGAGCTGGGCTGCCATGACGAGCTGCTGCGGCGCGAGGGCCTGTATTCTGAGCTCTACCTGCTCCAGGCGCGCTCGTACGCCTGAAGGCGGAGACGCAGTGCGGACGCTACCCCGACCCCGGCCCGCCGCGTTGACCCCGCCCCCTGCTAGGGCTAGCTTTACGAGCTATGCCAGCACCCACGAAACGCCTCCTCTGGGTAGACGACGAGATCGACCTGCTCCGCCCCCACCTGCTCTTCGTGCAGGGGCGCGGCTACCACGTGGACGCCGTCTCCAACGGGGACGATGCGCTGGAGCTGCTGCGCCTGTCCACGTATGACCTGGTGCTTCTGGACGAGCAGATGCCCGGCCGCTCCGGGATGGAGGTCTTCGACGAGCTGCGGCGCTTGGATGCGCGTGTCCCGGTGGTCATGGTCACCAAGAGCGAGGAGGACCGCACCATGACCGAGGCGATCGGGCGCCGGGTGGCGGACTACCTGGTGAAGCCCACCTCGCCGCGGCAGGTCCTTTCCGTGGTGACGCGGATCCTGGAGGGGGAGGCGATCCAGCAGCAGTTCGTGGCGCGCGACTTCACGGTCCGCTTCCGCGAGCTGAACGCGCTGCGCAGCGTCCCCCTGGGGTGGCGGGAGTGGGGGGAGTCGTACTCCGAGCTGGTGGACTGGGAGCTGCGCCTGCGCGAGGCGGGCGAGACGGGGCTCCTGTCGTCGCTGGAGGCGCTGCTGGACGACTTCCGCCGCGAGTTCTGCCAGTTCGTGGTGAAGAACTACGCGGGGTGGGTGCGCGAGGAGAGCGGCCACGGCGGCGACCGGCCGCCCCTGTCGGTGGACATGGTCCCGCAGTTCCTCGCCCCGCTCTTGGGGGAGGACCGGACGGTGCTCTTCGTCGTCATCGACTGTCTGCGGCTCGACCAGTGGCGCGTGGTCCTCCCCCTCCTGTCGCCGTACGCCGAGGTGGAGGAGGCGCTGTACTACTCCGTCCTCCCCACGGCCACGCCCTTCTCCCGCAACGCCATCTTCTCGGGGTGGTTCCCGGATCGTATCGCAGAGCGATACCCCGGGTGGTGGGGCGGGGACAACGAGGGGAGCCTGAACGCCTTCGAGCGCGAGCTGTTCGAGGAGCAGGTGCACCGCCTCCTCGGACAGCGGATCCCGGTGCACTACGAGAAGATCTTCGCCTCGGGCGATGGGGAGGCGGCGCTGCGCCGCCTCCCGGGGTACCTGTCGCAGCCGGGGGTCACGGCGATGGTCTTCAACTTCGTGGACCTGCTCACGCACGGGCGCTCGGAGTCGGCGGTGCTGTGGGAGGTGGCGCGGGACAAGGAGGCGCTCCGGGCGCTGACCCGCCAGTGGTTCGAGCGGTCCGAGGCGCTGCTCGCCATCCGCGAGGCGCTCCGCCAGGGCATCCCCGTCCTGGTCACCACCGACCACGGGTCGATCCACTGCCACCGTCCGGCGACGGTGTATGCCAAGCGCGACACCACCCAGAACCTGCGTTACAAGTTCGGGGACGACCTGCGGGCGGAGGACCCGTCGCTCGCCTTCTCGGTCAGCGACGAGCGGGCGCTGCGCTTCCCCCGCGGGCGCGCCGCCACCAACTACCTGGTCGCCCTGGAGGACGTCTTCTTCGTCTACCCCACCAAGCTGCGGCAGTACCAGGCGCGCTATCGCGGGAGCTTCCTGCACGGCGGCGTGAGCCCCGAGGAGATGGTGCTTCCGGTGGCGCTGCTGACCCCCCGATGAAGCTGTACTTCCGCATCCTGCGCTACCTGCGCCCCCACTGGACGCTCTTCGCGCTGTGCGTCGCGGCGATGACCGTGTACGCCGCGCTGGACGCCTTCAGCCTCACCCTCCTCGCCCCGTTCCTGCGGGTGCTGTTCGGGGGGGAGGCGGCGCTCCAGGGGGCGGAGGGGTTGCTCGGCACCTCCGGCGGCGCGATCCAGCGGCTCCTGGACTGGGCGATCGGCGACCTGGTCAGCCGGTCCTCGCCGATGGCCGCCCTGCGCGACGTGGTGCTCTTCATGTTCGGGGTGCTCCTGGTCAAGAACGCGGCGCTTTACCTCCAGGGGTACTCCTCGACGCTGGTGGAGGCGCTGGTCACCCGCGACCTCCGCAACGACATCTACGCCCACCTGCTCCGGCTCGGATTCCCGTTCTTCCAGCGCACCAAGGCGGGGCAGATCATCTCGCGCGTGACCGGCGACGTGGACCAGATGCGCTCGCTGGTCACCAACAACCTCACCAAGCTACTCTCGTCGCTGGTGCAGGCGTCGGTGCTCCTGGTTACGCTCTTCTTCCTGTCGTGGAAGCTCACCCTGGTGGCGCTGCTGGCGCTCCCCCCGATGCTGCTGATGTGGGGGCGCTTCCGGAAGCGGCTGAGGCGCGGGGTGCTCAAGGTGCTCGACGCCGTGGGCGAGGTGGCGGCGCAGACGCAGGAGACGGTGGCCGGGATCCGGCTGGTGAAGGCGTCGGGGGCGGAGCCGTGGGAGGAGCGGCGCTTCCGGGGGCTGACCCAGCGGCACTACAAGGCGCTCTCGCGCAACGACCGGTGGAGGAAGTTCTTCCCCCCGGCCACGGAGGTGATCACCGCCACGGCCATCCTGGCGCTGGTCTGGTACGGGAGCCACCTGGTGCTGGTGGAGCGGTCCATGGCCCCGGACCACTTCCTAACCGCGCTCCTGGTGGCCGCGCGGCTGATGACGCCGGTCAAGGTCATCGCCCAGTACCCGTCGCAGGTGCAGCCCGGTCTCGCCGCGGCGGAGCGCGCCTTCGAGCTGCTGGACGCGCCGGTGGAGGTGATGGACCGGCCCGGCGCCCTCCCGGTGACGGGGTTCCGTGAGGCGATCCGCTTCGAGGGGGTGGACTTCGAATACCTCCCCGGGATCCCGGTGCTGCGCGGGATCGACCTGGAGATCCGCCCGGGGCAGGTGGTGGCGCTGGTGGGTTCGAGCGGGGCCGGGAAGAGCACGCTGGCGGACCTCGTCCCGCGCTTCCACGACCCGACCCGAGGCCGGGTGACACTGGACGGCGTGGACCTCCGGGACCTCCGGCTGGTGGAGCTGCGGGGGATCCTCGGGATCGTGACGCAGGAGACCATCCTCTTCCACGACACCGCGCGGGCGAACATCGCCTACGGGATGGAGGGGGTGCCGCAGGAGCGGGTCGAGGAAGCAGCGCGGGCGGCCAACGCGCACGACTTCATCGCCGCGCTCCCGCAGGGGTACGACACCGTCCTGGGAGAGAAGGGGACGCGACTCTCCGGCGGGCAGCGGCAGCGGATCGCCATCGCACGGGCGCTGCTCCGCAACCCGCCGCTGCTGATCCTGGACGAGGCCACCAGCGCGCTCGACACCCAGAGCGAGCGGCTGGTGCAGCAGGCGATCGATGAGCTGATGCACGACCGCACCGTGCTGGTGATCGCCCACCGGCTCTCTACCGTGCGCCGGGCGGACCTGATCGTGGCGCTGGAGGGAGGACGGATCGTGGAGCAGGGGACGCACGAGGAGCTCCTCGCGCGGGGCGGGGTGTACCGGCGGCTGCACGACCTGCAGTTCGCCGTGGAGGAGGCCGCGCTCCAGCCGGTGGACGCGGCGGAAGCATAACCGACGAACGGACCGACAGGCAGATAGACGATGCAAGTTCCGTTGCTGGACCTGACCCGGCAGTACCGCGGGATCGCCGGAGAGCTGCAGAGCGCGCTGCAGACCGTGATCGAGGAGCAGCGCTTCATCCTGGGCCCGGTCGTGGACCGGTTCGAGGCGGAGGTGGCGGCGTACCTGGGGGTGGAGCACGCGGTGGGGTGCGCCAGCGGCACGGACGCGCTCCTCCTGGGGCTCCGCGCGCTGGGGGTGGAGCGGGGGGACGAGGTGGTGACCTCGCCCTTCACCTTCTTCGCGACCGCGGGGGCGATCCACAACCTGGGAGCGCGTCCGGTATTCGCCGACATCCGCCCGGACACCTTCAACCTGGACCCCGCCGCCGCGGACGCCGCGGTCACGGAGCGGACCCGCGCCGTGGTCCCGGTGCACCTCTTCGGGCAGATGGCGGAGATGGAAGCGTTCCGGGCCATCGGCGACCGTCGCTGGATCCCCGTGCTGGAGGACGCGGCGCAGGCCATCGGCGCGCGGCAGCGCCTCGCGGACGGGCGGTGGATCACCACGGGGACGCTGGGAGACGCCTGCGCCTTCTCCTTCTTCCCCACCAAGAACCTGGGGGCGTTCGGGGACGCCGGGATGATCGTCACCGACGACGACACCGTGGCGGAGCGGCTGCGGCGGCTGCGGGTGCATGGGGGGCGGCAGATGTACCACCACGAGGAGGTGGGGTACAACTCGCGGCTCGACGCCCTGCAGGCCGCGGTCCTTTCCGCCAAGCTCCCGCACCTGGCCGCCTGGAGCGAGGCGCGCCGGGCGAACGCGCGCTTCTACGACGAGGCGCTGGCGGGGATCGGCGGCCTGGTCACGCCGGTCGTCCTCCCGGAGAACGAGACCATCGTCAACCAGTACACGCTCCGGGTGCTGGACGGGAAGCGCGACGCCCTGGCGGAGTTCCTCCGGGCGCGGGGGGTGGGGAACTCGGTGTACTACCCGGTCCCGCTCCACCTCCAGGAGTGCTTCGAGTACCTGGGGTACCGGGAGGGGGAGTTCCCGGAGTCGGAGCGCGCCGCTCGGGAGGTGCTCTCCATCCCCGTGTACCCGGAGCTTTCCGCGGAGCAGCGGGAGCACGTGGCGGGCTCCATCCGCGAGTTCTTCGGGGCGTGAGGGTCCTGGTCACTGGCGGGGCGGGGTTCATCGGGAGCCACGTCTGCGACCGCCTGGTCGCCCGCGGGGACGAGGTAGTCGCCCTCGACAGCTTCGACCCCTTCTACGACCCGGCCGTCAAGCGGCGCAACCTCACGGCGCTGGATCGCTCCCGGCGCTTTCGGCTGATCGAAGCGGACATCCGCGACCCCGTGGGGGTGGAGGCCGCGCTGGACGGGATCGGGGGGAAGGTCGACGCGGTCGTCCACCTGGCGGCCCGGGCGGGGGTACGCCCCTCGATCGAGCGGCCCGTGGACTACGTCGACACCAACGTCGGCGGGACCATGGCGTTGCTGGAGACGGCGCGGCGGCGGGGGATCCGCCGCTTCGTGTTCGGCTCCAGCTCCAGCGTGTACGGCGACGCGGCGCCGGTACCCTTCTCCGAGAGCGATCCGGTGGCGCAGCCGATCTCCCCCTACGCCGCCACCAAGCGGGCGGGGGAGCTGCTCTGTCACACCTATGCACACCTGCACGGGCTCTCCGTGGTCTGCCTGCGGCTGTTCACCGTGTACGGCCCGCGACAGCGCCCGGACCTGGCGATCCACAAGTTCGCCCGGCTGATGGCGGCGGGGGAGGAGATCCCGGTGTACGGCGACGGGACCACGGAGCGGGACTACACCTACGTGGACGACATCGTCCAGGGGATCGAGGGCGCGCTCCGGTACACGGCGGAGCATCCGGGCACCTTCGAGGTCTTCAACCTGGGGGAGAGCCGCACCGTCTCCCTCGCCGAACTGGTGGAGCTGTTGAGCGGTGCCCTGGGCGTGGAGCCCAGGATCCGCCGCCTCCCCGCGCAGCCGGGGGACGTGACGCGCACCTTCGCGAGCGTGGACCGGGCGCGCCGGCTCCTGGGCTACGCCCCGTCGACCCCGATCGAGGAGGGGATCCGCCGCTTCGTGGACTGGTTCCGGGCAGAGCGGGCGGCCTGAGGGGATGTTCGTCGTCGCGCACAACGGAGCCCGGATCTGGGGCGGGGCAGAGCGCGCCACCTCGCTCCTGCTGGCGGGGCTGCAGGCGCGCGGGCACCGCGTGCTCCTGCTCTGCAACGACCCGCGGGTCGCCCGGCGCGCGGAGGAGATGGGCATCCCCACGGAGGTCCTAGAGCTGGGTGGCGACGCCGCGCTGCACCATGCCCTCCGGCTGGCAGCGCGGCTCCGCCGTCTTCACCCGGATGCGCTCATCATCGGCACCTTCAAGAAGGTGTGGCTCGCGTCGCTGGGGGCCCGGCTGGCCGGCGTGCGGCGCGTGGTCGCGCGCATCGGGCTGGAGACGGACACCCCCCGCCGCGCCAAGTACCACCTGGCCCTCCGGCGCTGGGTGGACGCGGTGGTGCTGAACGCGGGGCGGCTCCGCCCCGCGTATCTGGCCCTCCCGGGGATGACGCCGGAGCGGGTGGCGGTGATCCCCAACGGCGTGTTCGCCCCGGAGCGGACACGCTCGCGCGAGGAGGTGCGGGCGGAGCTGGGGATCCCGGCGGGGGCCCGCGTGGTCGGCGCGGTGGCGCGCCTGGCGGTCCAGAAGCGACTGGACCGGCTGATCGAGGCCATGGCCCTCCTCCCCGGCGATGTGCACTGCGTCCTGGCGGGCGACGGGCCCCAGCGGACCGCGCTGGAGCGGCTCGCGGAGCGTCCGGGTGTCTCCCGCCGCGTGCACTTCGCCGGCTGGCGCTCCGACACGGGGGACGTGCTCGCGGCGCTGGACGTGTTCGTGGTCTCCTCCGACAGCGAGGGGATGAGCAACGCCATGCTGGAGGCGATGGCGGCGGGGGTCCCCGTGGTCAGCACCCCGGTGAGCGGGGTGGACGAGGCGCTCGCGCCGCTCGGCGACGGGCGGCGTCCGGGGATCGTCGCCGGGTTCGGGGTCGGGGAGATCGCCGCCGCCGTGCGCGAGCTGCTGGACGATGCGGCGCTCCGCCAGGCGGCGTCGGCGGCGGCCCGGGAGCGGGCGGCGGAGCGCTTCGGGGTCGAGCGGATGCTCGACCTCTGGGAGCGGGTGCTGCGCGGGGAGAGCGCATGAAGCTGGTGATCCAGAACGTGAGCCCGGTCTGGGGCGGGAACGAGAAGTGGCTCGCGACCCTCGCCTCGGGGCTCGTCGCGCGGGGGCACGAGGTGGTCGTCGCCTGCCGGAGGGAGGGGCCGGTGGCCGGGGAGCTCGGGCGGCGGGGGATCCGGACCGCCGCGATGCGGGCCGGGGGGTACGCCGACCCGGTCCGGGCGGCGCGGTTCGCCCGCTGGCTCAGGCGCGAGCGCCCCGACGCGCTGCTGATCACCTCGTGGAAGGAGATGGGGTGGGCCGCCTGGGCGGGGCGTCGCGCGGGGGCGCGGGTCGTGGTCCGGCTCGGAATCGTCAGGGCGCCGCGCCACCGCCGTCACACCCTCCCGTTCCGGTGCTGGGTGGACGCCCTGATCGTCAATGCCTCCGAGATCCGCCGGGGCTGGCTCGACGCCGCTCCCTGGTTCCCCGCCGACGCGGTGCACGTGATCCTGAACGGCATCCGCCCGCACGGGGCGACTGCGGCGGACACGGTGCGGGCGCTCCGGGAGAGCGTCTCGGCCGGGCCGGAAACGCTCCTGTTCGGCGGCGCGGGCCATGTGGCGCGGCGGAAGGGGTTCGACCTGCTCCTCCAGGCCTTCGAGCGCGCGGCGGTCCCGGACGCGCGCGTCGTGATCGTCGGCTCGGGGCCGGAGGAGGCTCCGCTGCGCGCCCTGGCGGAGCGGATCGGGATCGCCGACCGGGTGAGCTGGCTCGGCCATCGCGACGACGTGCCGGACGTACTGGCCGCGTGCGACGTCTTCGTGCTCGGCAGCCGGAACGAAGGGATGGCGAACGTGATGCTGGAGGCGATGGCCGCCGGGACCCCGGTGGTCGCCACCGACGTCAGCGGAGTGCGGGCGGCTCTCGGTGCCACGCGCGACGATCCCCCGGCGGGGTGGATCGTTCCCCCGGACGACGTCCCCGCGCTGGCCGCGGCGCTCGGCGAGGTCGCCGCCGACCTCTGCTCCGGCGGGCGGGAGGCGCAACGCCGGGCCGGAGAGGCGTCCCGCCGCGTCCGGGAGTGGTTCTCCGTGGACCGGATGGTGGACGAGGCCGAGCGCGTCCTGTTCGCGCGGGGGAGTTGAGGGGTGCCGGGATCTCTCCGCTACCCCGGGAACCGGGTCTGCGTGGTCCTGCTCACCGGGCTGGGTGACGTGGTGAACGGGCTCCCTCTGGTGAACGCGCTCAAGGACCACGATCCCTCGCTCCACGTCACCTGGGTGGTGGAGCCGATGCCGGCGCCGGTGCTCCGGCCGCACCCCTCCGTGGACGAGGTCGTGGTCTACCGGAAGGCGCTGGGGCTCCGGGGGATCCGGGAGCTGGCCCGCGAGCTGTGGCGGCGCCGCTACGACATCACGCTCAACCTGAACGTATACACCAAGAGCGTGTGGCCCACCTTCCTCTCCCGGGCGCCGCACCGGGTGGGCTTCGACCGGGCGCGCACCTTCGAGGGGGTGTGGCTGGCCGCCAACCACCACCTGGACCCCCGGCCGCGGGGGCACACGCTGGGGATGTTCCTGGAGTTCGCGGAGCACCTGGGCATCCCGGTGGGGGAGCCGGAGTGGCGCCTCGCCATCACCGGGGAGGAGCGCCGGGAGCAGGCGGAGTTCTTCGCCGGGATGGACCGGCCGGTGGCGACGGTGGTCCCCGCCACCGCCAACCACCGGAAGGACTGGCTCCCCGACCGCTGGGCGCGGGTGGTGGACGCGCTGGAGCGCGACTTCGGCTTCCGCGTGGTGCTCTTGGGAGGCCGGGGCGAGAGGGAGACCCGCATCGTCCGTGAGATCATGGAGCGGACGCGCAGTCGGCCCCTTCCGGCCATGGGGGGTCCGATCCGCCGCATCATCTGGATGCTGGAGGGGAGCGCGCTGGTGGTGGCGCCCGACACCGGACCGCTGCACGTCGCCCGAGCGCTGGATGTCCCCGTGGTGGGGCTCTACGGGCACACCAACCCCTGGCGCACCGGGCCGTACCGGAAGTACCGGGACCTCTGGGTGGACCGCTACACCGACCCGGGCGCCGCTCCGGATCCGTCGGACTTCACCCCGCGGCGGGGGAGGATGGAGCAGATCACTGTCGCCGACGTGCTGGACAGGGTGGCGCGCGCCGTCGAGCACTACGGCGCCGGGAGAGGGGCTCCGCGCGCGTGAGCGACTTCCTCTTCTCGACGCGGCCGGTCGCATCCGGGGTCCTGCGCGGCCACCTGGAGCGCTACCTGGCTCCCGTGACGGAGCGGATCGAGGAGGTCCACGGAGAGTGGGGCTCGCTGGCCGTGGCGCTCGCCCCGCACGACCGCGCGGTGCTGGAGTCGGACGAGCGCTTCCTGACCGTCCTGGTCGGCGACCCGGTGGCGCGTGTCGCGCCGGAGGGGCCCGGGCGCGTCGCCGCGGGGGTGCGCCGCCGGGGGGTCCACCGTCTCCTGCGGGAGGACGGGCCGATCGCCTGGGACGAGCACCTGGACGGCCACTTCGCCGCGCTGGCGGTGGACCGGACGACCGGGGCGGGGAGGGTGGTCACGGACCTGTTCGGCTTCGTTCCCGTGTTCTCCTCGTCGCTCCACGACGACGCGGGCGATGCCCTGGTCCTGGGAACGCACCTGGACGCGGCGGCCCAGGCGGCCCGCCGCAACCGCGACGTGGACCCCGTCTCCGTGGCCGACCTGGTCGTCAACCTCACCGTCACCTTCCCGCACACCGTCTTCTCCGGGGTGGAGCAGGTGGCGCCCGCGACGGACCGCGCCTTCGCCGCGGGGCGGGGGTGGACGGGCGGGGGGCGGAGGTACTGGGAGCCGGTCGAGCGATACGCGTACCGTTCCGTGGACGAGGCCGCGGCCGCGCTCCGCGAGGGGTTCGCCGCGGACGTACGCGCGGTGTGCGAGGGGCTCCCGCGCGTCGGCCTGCTCCTCAGCGGAGGGGAGGACTCCCGCGCGGTGCTGGGGGCGGTGCCGCCGGGGGTCGGCGTCCGCGCCTTCGTCTTCGGCGACTGCGAGAACCGAGAGGTCCGGGTGGCGCGGGCGGTGGCGCGGGCGCACGGCGCCGAGCTGGTCTTCGGCCGCCGCCACCCGGCGCACTACATCGGCGGTTTCGCGGAAGTGGCGGCGCTGGTGGGGTGCAGCCAGCTCTTCATGGACGTGCACGGATACGGGTTCCACGACACGCTGGGGATCCGCGATCTCCCCGTGGTGCTCGGCGGTCTCTCGTCCGACTCGCTGCTTAAGGCCGACAAGGCGTCCGAGAGCCGGAGCGGGAGCGCGGCCGGTCCGGAGGAGATCCGCGCGGAGCTGCCGCCCGCCGATCTGGTGCGGGAGGAGCTGGTCCGCGCCGTGGCCGAGCGGCGCGCCGCCTTCCGGCGCCGGCTGGCGGAGCTGCGGCCGGAGTCCGCGCCGGAGTGGGAGCGGGTGTGGCCCTTCTCCATGCGCAAGCACGCGGCGAACGTGCACGGCAACCGCCGCCTCTT
>DATAAL010000085.1:0-1863 GCA_036260145.1 Longimicrobiaceae bacterium
GGGTCCCCGGACCCGGTCCGGGGACCCCCGCTCACGCGCCGCTTGCCGGACCGGCTCAGTCCGGGCTGCCCAGCGCCGGCGCCACCGCATCCGCCGCCTCCGCCACCCGGTCGTTGACCGTGCGCCGGAGCGCCTGCATCCGGTTGTTCCCCTCGGTCTGGTAGGTCCGGTTGGCCAGGAGCACCACCCAGGTCCCCCGGTCGGGGTCGATCCAGATGGAGGTGCCGGTGTACCCGGTGTGCCCGAAGGCGTTGGGGGAGATGCGGAGCCCCGCCGCCCCGCCTCCACTCCGGTTGGGCGACTCCCATCCCAGTGCGCGCGTCCCCACCTGCCGCCGCGCGAAGCTCCGTATGGTCTCGGCATTCAGGACCCGCACCCCGTCCAGCTCCCCGCCGTTCGCGAGCATCGCGGCGAAGCGCGCCAGGTCGTGCGCGGTGGAGAAGAGCCCCGCGTTCCCCGCCACCCCGCCGAGCTGCCGGGCGATCGGGTCGTGCACCTTCCCCTGGAAGCCGTCGCCGTGCCGCCGGGAGGTGGAGGCGCAGCTTCCACACCCGGCGCCCGCCTGGAAGGTGGTGAGGCGCATACGGAGCGGCCCGTACACCCGTCGGTCCAGCAGGCGGAAGACGGGCTCCCGGGCCGCCCTCTCTGCCGCAGCGAAGAGCACCACGAAGCCGACGTCCGAGTACTCCACCCGCGCCCCCGGCTGGGTCTGCAGCGGGACCCGCATGGCGCGCCCCAGCGCCGCCTCCGGGGTGGAGCCCCAGATCTCCGCCCACGCCGGGAGGCCGGAGGTGTGGGTCAGAAGATGCCTCACGGTCACCCGGTCCCTGGCCCCGCCGGAGAACTCGGGGAGGTAGCGGGACACAGGGGCGTCCAGCTCCATCTTCCTGTCCTCCACCAGGAGCATTACCGCCGTGGTCGTGGCCACCACCTTGGTCAGCGACGCCAGATCGTATACCGTCCGGTCCGGGTCCACCGGCTCGTCCTCCTCCCCGGTGCCGGTCATCCCGATCCCGCGCTCGACCACCACCTGGCCGCGCCGCCCCACCGCCAGCGCGGCGCCGGGGAAGGCACCGCGCTCCACCTCGGCCGCTACGGCGGCCTCGGCGTGGATCAGCGAGGTCAGGCTGAGCCCCGCACTGTACGCGCTGGCCAGCTCGTGGTTGGGGACGGGCCCCCGCGTGCCCGGGCGCGTGCTGTCCGCGACTGCGGCGGGGCGGGTGGAGTCTGCGGGGGGGACAGGGACGGCCGGCCCAGCGACGGCGTTGAGAGACGCCGCCGCGGAGAAGAGCAGCGGGACGAGCATGGCTGGTTGTGCTTCCGGAGGTTCCGACGACTACGCTGACGCGCGGGAAGAGGGTCACACGATAGTGCGCCCCAAATGGCGTGTCAACGAAAAAATCACGCCATCCGGAGGGTCCCGGCCAAAACGTTTTGCCGCTTAACCGATTACGATTTCCGGCCGTTTAGGAGCGCGAAGAGTTTGCCGGAGAGGCACCCCATTCGAGGCGCCGGCACCACACCTCTACCCCACCGCGGACCGGATCTCCTCCAGCTCCGCCCAGCGGGTGTAGAGCGCCTCCACGCGCGCCTCGGCATCGTGGAAGGCGGCGGTCACCCGGGCGACCTCCTCCGGGGACGCGGCGTAGAGGGAGGGGTCCGCCAGCCGGGCGGCGAGCTCGTCCTTCTCCGCCTCGGCCAGGAGGATCGCGTCCTCGATCCCTTCCAGCTCCCGCTGCTCTTCTCCGCGGCGGCGTCTCTCAACGCCGTCGCTGGGCCGGCCGTCCCTGTCCCCCCCGCAGACTCCACCCGCCCCGCCGCAGTCGCGGACAGCACGCGCCCGGGCACGCGGGGGCCCGTCCC
>DATAAL010000086.1:0-17742 GCA_036260145.1 Longimicrobiaceae bacterium
GGTGGCCACGGTGGCGGACCTGACGGTGGCGCCGGAGGAGGAGCCAGGCACCACGTCGCTACGTGCCGTCCCGATCGGACGCCCGCTCCCCCACGCGCGGGTGTACGTGCTGGACACGCGCGGGGAGCCGTCGCCGGTGGGGGTGCCGGGGGAGCTGTACGTGGGCGGGGGCGGAGTGTCGCGGGGGTACCTGGGGCTCCCGGACCTCACGGCGGAGCGGTTCGTCCCGGACCCGTACGGTCCGGACGCGGGTGCGCGACTGTACCGCACCGGCGACCGGGTGCGCTGGCTCCCGGACGGCTCGCTGGAGTTCGTGGGCCGGGTGGACCAGCAGGTGAAGATCCGCGGCTTCCGCGTGGAGCTGGGAGAGATCGAATCGCTGCTCACGGCGCAGGAGGGGATCGAGGACGCGGTGGTGGTCGCGCGGGAGGACCGGCCGGGGAGCCTTCGCCTGGTGGCGTACGTGGTCCCGGAGCCGGGGGTCACGCTCCCGGTGCCGGAGCTACGCGCGGCGCTGAAGTCGGAGCTGCCGCCGTACATGGTCCCCGCGGCGTGGGTGACGATGGACGCGCTGCCGCTGACCAGGAACGGCAAGGTGGACCGGCGGTCGCTCCCCGCGCCGGAGGCAGCGCAGGCGGGGGAGGAGGGCGTGCAGCGGAGCGCGCCGCAGAGCGAGGTGGAGCGGACGATCGCGGAGGCGTGGAAGGAGGTGCTGGGGGTGGAGGAGGTGGGGCTGGACGACAACTTCTTCGACCTGGGCGGGCACTCGCTCCTGCTGGCGCGGCTGCGGAGCCGGCTGGAGGGGAAGTTCCCGCGGGAGGTTTCGGTGGTGGTGCTCTTCCGCTACCCGACGGTCCGCTCGCTGGCGGAGTACCTGACGCGGGCGGAGCCGGAGGCCGCGGCGGTCCCGGAGACCAGCGCCGGGGAGGTGGAGGACCGGCGCGCGGCGCTGCGGCGACGGCGAGAGCGGAGGGGGGAGTTACGAGATTAGGGTAGGGGCGGACTTCGATCGCGCACAGCTCCTCGACGGCGGCCGGGGAGCGCGGAGAGGTGCGATCCTGCGGGAGGTGGGCGGCTCTCGGGAGGCCACCGGGCTTTTTCCGCCATCCCATTGACAGAGCACCTCCGCCTCCATACTACTGTTTTGCCCCGAAGTTTCTACGGCGATCCCTCATACTCTCTCCCCCGGCCCCTCGCCTGCTGCCAAGGAGACCGCCATGGAATCCACCGAGTACCGCGAGCGATACCTCACGCGCGAGCAGATCAGACAGAACGGCGCCATCGGCAACCTCGCGGAGGGAATCTCCATCCGCACCCACGGTCTGGACACCCGCCTGATCGCCTGGCCGGGGAACGGCTTCCAGACCCAGGCCGTGCACGTGCTCACCGTGCCCGCGGGCCAGGCGAGCGACAGCTACGCCTACGACATGGCCGAGGAGGCGATGGTCTGCTTCAAGGGAAAGGGGCAGGTGTACCTCCGGGGTGGATGGGTGGACGTGGCGCCGGGCGACATCGCCTACTTCCCGGCCACGGTGGAGCGGGCGGTGCGCAACGCGGAGGGGAACACGGACGATTTCGTACTGGTTACCAGCATCTCGCCGCCACAGTTCGACCTGTACTCGGACGCCGGCTTCTACGATCCCACCCACAAGGTGATGAACCTCGAGGCGATCGATTACGCCAAGATCAACGCGCCGGGTGTGCAGTACGACGCCACCAACGAGATGGCGTTCCATGACACCAGCCCCGAGGTCCGCGCCTGGAACCTGAGCAACGACGAGATCCGGCGTGGCGGCGCGCTCTTCAACGCCTTCTACGGCGGCGCCCTGGAGGGCCTGGAGACGGGAGGCAGCACGGAGGAGGGTACCGCGGCGATGCTGCTGATCCTGTTCGCGGGCTACGGGACCGGCGCCACCGGCTTCAACTTCTCCTGGATGACGCCGGGAATGACGGCGGACATCCACACGCACCCCGTCTCGGACGAGTGCGTCGTCAACTGGTGGGGCGGGAACTCGGTGTGGGTCGGTGACCGTTGGGTGCAGTCGAAGTCGTACGACTGCATCCTGGCGCCGAGCGGCGTACGCCACGGCGGCGTCGTCCCCGCAGACGCCACCGTCGGCCTCATGGTCGGCGGGCTGGCGGCACCGCCGCAGCTGGACCTGCTGATCAACAGCGGCTATTACAGCAACGGCAGGTTCACCCGCCCGGAGTTCACGCGTCTGGCGGTGCCCGGATCGACCTGATCGTCGCCGACATCCTGTCGGCATGCCGGAGACGGGCGGCGGCTCCCTGGAACCGCCGCCCGCGTTCGTGTGTGCCCGGTCCCGCCCTGGCGGCGCCGCAGCCGCCATGCGATTATGGGCGCCAGCTTCGGATCAGCCCTGGATGCGTCACGACCGGCAATCCCCCGCCGCGACCACCCTTCAAAACGTCCGATACCATGCAGGTCAAGCGAGATCCTGAGCGCTGGGCGGTCTTCCCGCGCCGCAACCCTTCGGCGGAGCTGCGCCTCTTCTGCTTCCCGTACGCGGGGGGCTCCGCCGCCGCCTACCGCCTCTGGCCGAACCACTTCGGCCCCCGCGTGGAGGTGTGCGCGGTGCAGCTCCCCGGGCGCGAGGCGCGATTCGGCGAGCGCCCGTACGACCGGGTGATGCCGCTGGCGGCCGACCTGGCCGAGATCCTCCGCCCCTACTTCGACCGCCCCTTCGCCTTCTTCGGGCACAGCATGGGGTCGCTGATCGCCTTCGAGCTGATCCGCGAGCTGCGCCGCGCCGGCCGCCCGCTTCCCGCCACGCTGGTGGCCTCCGGGAGGAACGCGCCCCACCTCCCCCCGCGCGAGCCCCTCAACTACAACCTCCCCGAGCCCGAGCTGCTGGAGAAGCTGCGGCGCTTCGAGGGGACGCCCGAGGAGGTGCTAGCCAACCAGGAGCTGATGCGCCTCCTCCTCCCCCTCCTCCGCGCGGACTTCGCCGTGAACGAGGCCTACACCCCGTACGACGAGCCTCCCTTCGACCTCCCCATCCTGGCGCTGGGCGGGACCGGCGACGAGGAGGTCACCCGCGAAGGGCTGGACGCGTGGAGTCAGTACACCGCCTCCCGCTTTGCGGTGCGCATCTTCCCCGGCGGACACTTCTTCCTGAACTCCTCCCCCGCGGAGGTGACGGCGGCCGTCCGCGAGGAGATCCGCGCCGCGACCGGCATTGCCGCCTGAACGGGACCGATCCCGCTGCCGCGGAGGCCCGCGTGGCCCCGACCGACTCGACGCACTGTCCGCAATGAACCGGTAAATCGCTGATCCGTGGCTATTTGCGGGTTTTTATGTGCGGTTGGTGGCGCGAAACTCGCTGATCAGATAAATTGTAGCGTCTGCCCCCGCCGCGCCGGACTCTTCTCACCCCCGTGCGGCAGTGCGGGCCGTAGGGACCTACCCGTAATTTCAGAGCCGAGGCGGGAAGCACCCGCCCGCGTTTCCAGGAACCACGCGATGTCGGAGAACAACACCGGCTCCCGGGAAGCCGCCCTCGCAGCGGCCCGGCAGGCGCTCCTCCGGAAGCGCATCCAGGGGGTGGGCGCGGCCACGGCCGCGCCCCGCGCCATCCCGCGGCGCCCTGACCCGGAGCGCGCACCGCTCTCCTTCGCGCAGCAGCGCCTCTGGTTCATCGACCAGCTCTCCCCCGGGAACCCCTCGTACAACATCCCCTTCCCGGTGCGGATCCACGGGAAGCTGAACACGGCCGCCCTGGAGCGCGCCCTGGGAGAGGTGGTCCGGCGCCAGGAAGCGCTCCGCACCGTGATCGCCACGGACGACGCTGGCAACCCGGTGCAGCGGATCCTTCCCCCTCCGGTCTTCCACCTCCCCGTCACGGACGTGGCCGGCGACCCGGAGGAGGAGCGCGAGGCGGCGATGCTGCGCCGGGTCGCCGCCGAGGCCCGGCACCCCTTCGACCTCGCCACGGGGCCGCTCTTCCGCGCGGAGCTGTTTCGCCTCGCGGACGAGGACCACCTCCTCACGCTGACCTTCCACCACGTCGTGGGCGACGGGTTCTCCACGCATCTCCTGATGCGCGAGATCCCGGCGCTGTACGACGCCTTCTCGCGCGGCCTCCCCTCGCCGCTCCCGGAGCTGCGCGCACAGTACGGCGACTTCGCCGTCTGGCAGCGGAACCGGCTCCAGGGCGCCGCCTTCGAGAAGCAGGTCGCCTTCTGGACCGAGAAGCTGCGCGGGGCTCCGCCTCTCCTGGATCTCCCGGCCGACCACCCCCGGCCCCCGGTCCACGGCCACCGGAGTGGAACGGTGCCTCTCTCCGTCTCCGCGGAGACCACGGACCGGCTGCGCGCGCTCGCCCGCGAGGAGGGCACCACCCTCTTCAGCGTGGTTCTTGCGGCGCTCTCGGCGCACCTGGGGCGCTACGCCCACCAGGAGGAGGTGGTGGTCGGGGTACCGGTGGACAACCGCGGCCTCCCGGAGCTGGAGGAGATCGTCGGCGTCTTCCTCAACACCCTCCCCATCCGCACCCCGCTCGGGGGGGATCCCACCTTCCGCGAGACCGTGGCGCGGGTGCGCACCGAGACCGCGGCGGCGTTCGCCCACCAGGACGTGCAGTTCGAGAAGCTGGTGGACGAGCTGAAGATCGAGCGGAACCTGAGCTACCCGCCGGTCTTCCAGGTGATGTTCACCTTCAACGACACGGGCGGTCACCCCGGCGCGCCGCAGGACGCCGCTGTCCCGGCGACCCGGTTCCGGCCCCTGCACGCCGACCCCGGCAACGTCTCGTTCGACCTGGTGCTGGTGGCGGGCGCGGGCCCCTCGGGCGTGCTCGGTGGGTGGAAGTACAGCGCGGAGCTGTTCGGCGAGGCGACCGCCGCGCGCATGGCGCGCGAGTTCGAGCGCCTGCTGGAGCGAGTCGCCGCGGACCCGGGCGCGCCGCTCTCCACACTCTCCGTGCTCGAAGGGGCGGAGCGCGACCGGGTGCTGGCGGAGTGGAACCGCACTGCGCGCGACTACCCTCCCTCGGCCGGGCTGCACGGCCTCGTCCGGCGCTGGGCGGAGCGCACACCGGAAGCGACCGCGCTGGTCTCCGGCCAGGAGCGGGTCACCTACGCCGAGCTCGACCGCCGCGCGGGGCGCCTGGCCCGCCTCCTGGCCACCCGGGGTGTCGGCCCGGAGACCCGGGTGGGGATCTGCACCGCCCGCGACACCGGGATGGTGGTCGCGATCCTGGCCGTGCTCAGGGCCGGCGGAGCGTACGTGCCGATCGACCCCGCCTACCCGGCGGAGCGCATCGCCTTCCTGCTCCGGGACTCCGCCGTTCCGCTCCTCCTCACGTCCACGGCGGTCCGCGACGCGCTCCCGCCGTTCGCCGGGCAGACGCTGCTCGTGGAGGGGGAAGGGGGAGGGGAGGGTGCCGGCGCACCCCTGCCGGTACCGGACCCCGAGTCCGCCGCGTACCTGATCTACACCTCCGGCTCCACCGGTGCGCCCAAGGGGGTGGTGGTGCCGCACCGCGCCGCCTGCAACCTGCTCCACGACGCGGTGGAGCGGTTCGGGATCGGACCGGGGAACCGCGCGGTGCACACCGCGTCGCTCGGCTTCGACGCCTCGGTGCTGGAGATCTTCCTCCCGCTGGCGGCGGGCGCCGAGCTGCACCTGGTGGACCGCGAGACGGTGCGCTCCGGCGACGAGCTGGCGTCGCTGCTGAGGGAGCGGGAGGTCGACGTCTGGGTCTCCACCCCCGTGCTCCTGGAGGCTGTGGCTGGCGAGGAGCTCCCCGCGGTTCGCGTGGTCAGCAGCGGCGGCGACCGCCTGGGCGGGGAGACCGCGCGCCGCTGGTCGGAGGGGCGGCGGTTGCTGAACCTGTACGGCCCCACCGAGACCACCGTCTTCTCGGCCGCGCACGAATGCGCGCCGGGGAGCGCCGACGCCCCGCCCCTGGGGCGGCCCGCTGCCAACACCCGGATCTACCTGGTGGACACGGAGCTGCGGCCCGTCGTGCCGGGTGTCCCCGGAGAGATCCTGATCGGCGGTGCCGGGCTCGCTCGCGGCTACCTGGGCCGCCCGGAGCTCACGGCCGAGCGCTTCCTCCCCGACCTGTTCTCCGGGGAGCCCGGAGCGAGGGTGTACCGCACGGGCGACCTGGGCCGTCTGCGCCCGGACGGGGAGCTGGAGTTCCGCGGCCGCGTCGACGAGCAGGTCAAGGTTCGCGGGTTCCGGATCGAGCCCGGCGAGATCGAGGCGGCGCTCCTCGCGCTGGGCGGGATCCGCGAGGCGGCCGTGGTGGCGCGGGACGACGCGCCCGGCGGGCCGAGGCTGGTGGCGTACCTGGTTCCCGACGACCCGGGAGCCCTGCCCGAGGACCCGCGGCCGGCGCTGCGCCGGCGCCTCCCGGAGCACCTGGTCCCCTCCGTCTACGTTCCGCTCCCGGAGCTCCCCCGCACCCCCAGCGGCAAGCTGGACCGCCGCGCGCTCCCGGCTCCCGACGCGCGCCTCGCCACGCAGCGCGAGTACGTGGCGCCGCGCACCGCCCTGGAGACGGTTCTGGCGGGCGTCTGGGCGGAGGTGCTCGGCAGGGAGCGGGTGGGGATCGCCGACAACTTCTTCGACCTGGGCGGTCACTCCCTCCTCGCCACCCAGGTGAGCACCCGGCTCCGGACGTCCAAGATCCCGGTCCCGGTGCGGATGCTCTTCCAGCACCCGACGCTGGAGGAGCTGGCGCGGGCGATCGTCGCCGCCGAGCCGCGCCCCGGGCAGACCGAGAAGGTGGCCTCGCTGATCCTCAAGGTGCAGTCGCTCTCTCCCGATGCGCGCCAGCAGCTCCTGCGGCGCGGCGCGCCTGCCGCGGCGGAGGTAGGAGGATGAGCGTGCGGGAGACCGTGGAGCGCGTCGTGGTGCCGGGAATCGCCCGCGCGGCGGAGTGGAACCGCACGGAGATGGAGTACCCGCGCCACCTTTGCGTGCACCGGCTCTTCGAGGAGCAGGCGGCTCGCACTCCCGGCCGCCTGGCGGTGGAGGGGAGCGACGGTGCCCTCACCTACGCGGAGCTGGACCGCCGCGCCGCGGCGCTGGCGGCCCGGCTGGCCGGGTGCGGTGTCGGCCCCGAGGACCGGGTCGGCATCTTCGTCGAGCGCTCCGCGGAGATGCTGGTCGCGCTCCTCGCCGTCCTCAAGTCCGGCGGAGCGTACCTCCCCCTGGACCCGGTGTATCCCGCGGAGCGTATCGCCTACATCCTGGAGGACGCCGGCGCGAAGGCCATCCTCACCCAGCGGGCCCTGGTGGAAACCCTCCCGGCGCACGGAGCGGAGGTGCTCTTCCTCGACGCGGAAGCCGCGTCGCCGGGTTCCGGGGGGGGAGATGGCGAGCGGGTGGCGGTCTCGCCGGAGAACCTGGCGTACGTGATCTACACCTCCGGTTCCACCGGGCGCCCCAAGGGTGTCGAGCTCCCCCACCGCGCGGTCGTCAACTTCCTGCACACCATGCGGGAGAGCCCGGGTCTCGGAGCGGACGACACCCTGCTGGCGGTGACCACGCTCTCCTTCGACATCGCCGGGCTGGAGATCTTCCTCCCCCTGGTGAACGGGGCCAGGGTCGTGGTCGCGGGGCGGGAAGCGGCCGCCGACGCGCGGCTCCTCGCCGAGCGGCTGGCCTCCTCCGGGGCGACCGTGATGCAGGCGACGCCCGCCACCTGGCGGATGCTCCTCGCCTCGGGGTGGGCGGGGCGGCCGGGGCTGCGCGCCTTCTGCGGGGGCGAGGCGCTGGACGGCGAGCTGGCGCGCCGGCTGCGCCCGCTGGTGGCCGAGCTGTGGAACCTGTACGGCCCCACCGAGACCACCATCTGGTCCACGGTGCAGCGGGTGGAGGACACCTCGACCGCGCCCCCCATCGGGCGCCCGATCGGGAACACCCGTGTCTACCTGCTGGACGAGGCGCTCGACCCGGCTCCGGTGGGGGTGGAGGGCGAGCTGTACATCGCCGGGGATGGGGTGGCGCGCGGGTACCACGGCCGCCCGGAGCTGACGGCGGAGCGCTTCGTTCCGGAGCCGGGGGTGCCCGGCGCGCGGATGTACCGGACGGGGGACCGGGTGCGGCTCGCGGCGACCGGGGCGCTGCAGTACCTGGGACGGGCGGACTTCCAGGTGAAGGTGCGCGGCTTCCGCATCGAGCTGGGGGAGATCGAGGCCGCGCTGGCGCGGCACCCGACGGTGCGCCAGGCGGTGGTGGCCGCGCGGGAGGACGCCCCGGGGGAGCAGCGACTGGTGGCGTACCTGGTGGCGGAGGATGGCGGGCTCCCGCAGGTGGGTGAGCTGAGGGCCACGCTGCAGGAGGAGCTGCCGGAGTACATGGTCCCGGCGGTGTTCGTCGAGCTGGAGGCGATGCCGCTCACTCCGAACGGGAAGGTGGACCGCAGGGCGCTCCCCTCGCCGGCGGCCGCCGCGAGGGTGAGGACGGGGAGCGAGTACGTGGCGCCGCGCACCGCGCTGGAGGAGGTGCTGGCCGGGTTCTGGGCGGAGCTGCTGGGAGTCGAGCGGGTGGGCGTCCGGGACAACGTGATCGACCTGGGAGCGCACTCGGTGATGGCCACGCAGCTCATCGCCCGGCTGGAGCCCCTCAAGGTCCGGCTCCCGCTCCGCGCGGTGTTCGACGCCCCCACCGTGGAGGCGCTGGCGCGCCTGATCGTCGCGGGCGAGGAGGTCCCCGGTCGCACCGAGAAGGTGGCGGAGATCTTCCGGAAGGTGAAGCGCATGTCGGCCGACCAGCGGCGCGACGCGCTCCAGGCAAGGCACTCCCCCGGGGTCGCGCAATGAGCACCGGACAGGGCGCGGCCGGCGGGCTCTCTGCCGAGGAGCTGGAGCTCCTGGCCCTCCTCCTGGACGAGGAGGGGATCGAGACGGACGAGGTGGAGCGCATCCCGCCCCGGGCGCCGGGGCAGCGCGTCCCGCTCACCTTCGCGCAGCGGCGCCTCTGGTTTCTGGACCAGCTCGAGCCGGGGAACCGCATCTACAACGAGGTCCTCAGCGTGCGGCTCAGGGGCGAGCTGGACGTCGCCGCGCTGGAGGGGGCGATCAACGCGATCATCGCGCGGCACGAGGCGCTCCGCACCCGCTTCGTGGAGGAGAACGGCGGGCCGGTGCAGGTGGTGGATCCCGAGCTCCGGATCCGGGCCGACGTCCGAGACCTCTCCGGCTTCCCCGACGAGGAGCGGATGCGCGAGGTGCGCCGCCTGGCGGACGCCTCCGCGCACGAGCCCTTCGACCTGGCGCGGGGGCCGCTGATCCGGCTCCTGCTCCTGAGGCTGGGGAAGGACGACCACGCGCTGGTGATGCCCACCCACCACATCGTCAGCGACGGGTGGTCGCAGGGCGTCTTCTTCCGCGAGCTGGCCGCCTTCTACGAGGCGCTCGCCGCCGGGCGCGACGCGGCGCTCCCGCCGCTCGCCATCCAGTACGGCGACTTCGCCGTCTGGCAGGAGGAGCACCTCTCGGGAGGTGCGCTGGAGCGCCAGGTCGCCTACTGGAAGGAGCGGCTGCGGGGGATCCCTACCCTGCTGGAGCTCCCCACCGACCGACCGCGCCCCGCCGAGCAGACCTACCGCGGGGCGGGGTACCCCTTCCGCCTCCCGCAGGAGGTCTCCGCCGGGCTGCAGGCCATCGCGCGGCACGAGGGCGCCACGCTCTTCATGGTGCTGCTGGCCGCGTTCAGCGCCCTCCTCTCGCGCTACACCGGCGAGGAGGATATCGTGGTCGGCTCGCCGATCGCCAACCGCACCCGCCCCGAGCTGGAGGGGCTGATCGGGCTCTTCGCCAACACCCTGGCGGTCCGGGTGGACACCTCCGGCGACCCGACGTTCCGCGAGCTGCTCTCCCGGGTCCGCGAGTCGGTGTTCGAGGACTTCGCCCACCAGGACCTCCCCTTCGAGAGGCTGGTGGAGGAGCTACGCATCGAGCGCAGCCTGAGCTACAACCCGGTCTACCAGGTGATGCTCGTGCTGCAGAACACACCGCACTCCGACGAGCCCCTCGGCGGCCTCGCCATGCAGCCGCTGGAGACCACCCACGACACCTCCAAGCTCGACCTCTCGGCGTGGATGATGGAGACCCCGCGCGGGATCTTCGGGGTGTGGGAGTACAGCACCGAGCTCTTCGACCGGGGGACGATCGCGCGGCTCACCGACCACTTCGTCACCCTGCTCCGGGGCGTGGTGGAGGGTCCCGACCGCCGCCTCTCCGAGCTGCCGCTGATCGCGCCGGAGGAGCGCATCCGGGTGCTCTACACCTGGAACGAGTCGGTGGAGGACGTATTCGCGGAGATCCCGGTGCACGAGCAGTTCGAGGCACAGGCCGAGCACGCCCCGGAGGCGGTGGCCGTCTCCTGCGGAGGCGAGACCCTGACGTATGGCGAGCTGAGCCGCCGGAGCAGCCGGCTCGCGCACTACCTGCGCGGGCGCGGGGTGGGGCCAGAGGCGAGGGTGGGGGTGTGCGTGGAGCGCTCGCCGGAGATGATCGTCGCGCTCCTGGGGGTGCTCAGGGCGGGGGGCGCGTACGTCCCGCTCGACCCCGCCTACCCCCGGGACCGGCTCGCCTACCTGGTGGAAGACTCCGGGATCTCCGCGCTGCTGACCCAGGAGCGCCTCTTCGCCGACCTCCCGGGGAGCGCCGCCGCGGAGGTGGTCTTCCTGGACGCCGACCGGGAGCGGATCGCCGCGGAGCCGGACACCGCTCCGGAGGTGGAGGTCTCCCCGGACAACCCGGCCTACGTCATCTACACCTCGGGCTCCACGGGGAAGCCCAAGGGCGTCCTGGTCCCGCACCGGGCGCTGGCCGGGTACACCGGGATCGCCTGCGAGGCGTACGGGATCGGACCCGGCGACGTGGTGCTCCAGTTCGCCTCCATCAACTTCGACGCCAGCGCCGAGGAGATCTACCCCGCGCTGGTGTCCGGCGTGCGGCTGGTCCTCCGCACGCCGGACATGCTGGACTCCGCGGCCGTGTTCCTGGAGCGGTGCCGGGAGTGGGGGGTCACCGTCCTGGACCTCCCCACGGCGTACTGGCACGAGCTGGTGGCGGAGCTCTCGGCCGGGGGAGGCGCGGAGCTCCCTCCCGCGCTGCGGCTGGTGATCATCGGGGGGGAGCGGGCGCTCCCGGAGCGCCTGCGCGCCTGGCGTGAGCTGTTCGGGGACCGGGTGCGGCTGGTCAACACCTACGGGCCCACTGAAACCACCATCGTCGCCACGCTCGCGGAGCTCCCGGGGCGCGCGGACGGGGAGGGCGGGGCGGTGTCGCCGCGCCACGTCCCGATCGGCCGCCCCATCCGCAACACCCGGGCGTACGTGCTGGACCCGCGCGGGGAGGCGGTGCCGATCGGGGTCCCGGGAGAGCTGTACCTCGGAGGGGGCGGTGTGGCGCGGGGGTACCTGGACCGGCCGGAGCTGACGGCCGAGCGGTTCCTCCCGGACCCCTTCGGTCCGGAGCCGGGGGCGCGGGTCTACCGCACCGGCGACCGGGTGCGCCTCCTCCCGGACGGCACCCTGGAGTTCGTGGGGCGGGTGGACCAGCAGGTGAAGATCCGCGGCTTCCGGGTGGAGCTGGGGGAGATCGAGGCTGCGCTGAACCAGCAGCCCGGGGTGGAGGAGGCGGTGGTGGTCGCCCGGGAGGACGAGCCGGGGAGCCCGCGCCTGGTGGCGTACCTGGTCCCGGAGGATGGCGTCCGGCTCTCGACCGCCGACCTGCGCGCGGCGCTGAAGGCGGAGCTCCCGGCCTACATGGTCCCGGCCGCGTGGATGGTGCTGGACGCGCTCCCGCTCACCCGCAACGGCAAGGTCGATCGGCGCGCTCTTCCCGCGCCCGAGGCGCCGCGCGGGGAGGCGGAGCAGGCGGTGCACGCCCCGCCGCGCAACGAGGTGGAACGGACCATCGCGGAGGCGTGGCGCGAGGTGCTGGGGGTGGAGGAGGTGGGGCTGGACGACAACTTCTTCGACCTGGGCGGGCACTCGCTCCTCCTGGCCCGGCTGAGGAGCCGGCTCGCGGGGAAGTTCCCCCGGGAGGTTTCCGTGGTGGAGCTCTTCCGCTACCCCACGGTGCGGTCGCTCGCCGAGCACCTCGCCGCGGCGGAGCCCGGGGCGTCCCTCCCGGAGACGAGCGCGGAAGACGTGGAAGGCCGGCGCGCCGCCATGAGGCGGCGACGCGATCTCAAGAAGTCCATCGGCGGGTGAGCGAATGACAGGTATGAGCAGCAGGGCGGGGGAGCCCGGATACGAGGACGCCGTCGCGGTGATCGCGATGTCGGGGTGCTTCCCCGGCGCGGCCACCGTGGAGGAGTTCTGGCGCAACCTCCGCGCGGGGGTGGAGTCGGTGGCCTTCTTCTCGGTGGAGGAGATGGAGGAGGCGGGGAGCGACCCGGGGATCAACCACCTCCCCACCTACGTCCCCGCTCACGGGGTGCTGGACGGGGTGGAGAGGTTCGACGCGGCCTTCTTCGGCTTCTCCCCGCGCGAAGCCGAGACCATGGACCCCCAGGTGCGCCTCTTCCTGGAGACCGCCTGGGAGGCGCTGGAGCGCGCCGGGTACGACGCCGAGCGCCACGACGGTGCCATCGGCGTCTTCGCTGGCGCCACCATGAACCACTACCTGATGCACGCGGTGCAGTCCGACCCCTCGCTGATGGCGCGGGCGGGCGGGCTGCAGAGCGGGATCCTGAACCACAACTTCATCGCCACCTGGACCTCGTACAAGCTGGGGCTCCGCGGCCCCAGCGTGAACCTCCAGACGGCGTGCTCCACCTCGCTGGTGGCCATCCACCTCGCGGTGCAGAGCCTCCTCGCGGGCGAGTGCTCCATGGCGCTGGCGGGCGGGGCCTCCATCCAGGTCCCGCAGAAGCGTGGGTACCTGTGGGAGGAGGGGGGGATCCTCTCCCCCGACGGGCACTGCCGCGCCTTCGACGCCTCGGCCGCGGGGACGGTGGACGGGAGCGGGGTGGGGGTGGTGGTGCTGAAGCGGATGGAGGAGGCGCTGGAGGACGGGGACGTGATCCATGCGGTGATCCGGGCCTCCGCCGTGAACAACGACGGCTCCCTCAAGGCCGGGTTCACCGCGCCCTCCGTCGGCGGGCAGGCCGCGGTGATCGCCGAGGCGCTCGCGCTGGCGAGGGTGGACCCGGAGACCATCGGCTACGTGGAGTGCCACGGGACGGCCACCCCGCTCGGCGACCCGATCGAGGTGGCGGCGCTGACCCAGGCGTACCGCGCCCGTACCCCCGGGACCGGGTTCTGTGCCCTGGGCGGGGTGAAGACCAACATCGGGCACCTGGACGTAGCCGCGGGGGTGGCCGGGTTCATCAAGGCGGCGCAGTCGCTGAAGCACGGGGAGATCGCTCCCTCGCTCCACTTCCGCGCCCCCAACCCCGAGATCGACTTCGCCTCCTCCCCCTTCTTCGTCAACGCGGAGCTGCGCCCCTGGAAGACGGATGGCCATCCGCGGCGCGCGGGGGTCTCGTCGTTCGGGATCGGGGGGACCAACGCCCACGTGATCCTGGAGGAGGCGCCCCGGCCGGAGCCCGCCGCCCCGGGACGTCCCGTCCAGGTACTCACCCTGTCGGCGCGGACGGAGACGGCGCTGGAGCGGGCCACCGCCAATCTGGCCGACTGGCTCTCCGCGCACCCGGACGCCTCGCTCGCGGACGTGGCCTTCACCCTCCAGGTGGGGCGGCGCGCCTTCCGCCACCGGCGCATCGCGCTCGCCACGGACACGGCGGACGCCGTGGCGGCGCTGCGGGACCGCCCGCTGACGCTCTCGGGGGAGCCCGGATCGCGCCCGGTGGCCTTCGTCTTCCCGGGGACCGTCGACCTCCCGCTGACCGCCGTCGGCGAGCTGTACCACGGCGAGCCGGCGTTCCGCGAGGCGGTGGACGGGTGCGCGGAGGTCCTGCGCCCCGGGCTCGGCACCGACCTGCGCGAGATGCTCTCTCCCGGCACGTACCCGGGGGATTGGGGGATCACCGTCTCCCAGTGCGCGCTCGTCGCCGTGGAGTACGCGCTCGCCCGGCTGTGGGCGGCGTGGGGGCTCCGCCCGGAGGCGGTGCTCGGGGAGGGCGCGGGAGAGATCGCGGCGGCGGCGGTGGCCGGGGTCCTGTCGCTGGAGGACGCGCTGGCCTTCGCGCTCGCGCGCGGCCGGCTGCTGGAGGCGCGCGCCCGGGGCACGCCGCCCGATGCCGAGATGCGCGCCCTGGCGCAGCAGATCCGCGTCCAGAAGACCGCGGCGCCCTCGCTTCCCCTCCTGTCCGCCGCGACCGGTGGACCCGTCGGCGCGGAGACGGCCCGGGACCCGCGGCACTGGCTGGCGCTGCTCGCGGAGCCGGCGCGCATGGACGGCGCCCTGCGCGCACTGGTGGCGGGGACCGGGCGGATCCTCGTGGAGGTGGGTTCCGCCGGGGGGCTCGCCGCCCGCGCCGCCGCGGCGACGGGGGATGCGGAGCGCCCGGTCCTCCCCTCGCTCCCGGAGGTGGAGGCGCCCGGCGCCGCCGACGAGCTCCTCGCCGGGGCCCTCGGCTTTCTGTGGGTGGCCGGGGTGCGGGTGGACTGGGACGCCTACCACGCGGGGTGGGGACGGCGCCGGGTGGAACTCCCCACCTACCCCTTCGAGCGGCAGTTCTACTGGCTGGGCCGGAAGCGCGCCGCGGGCGCGGCCCGGCCGGCGCAGGTCGCCGCGGCGCCCGCCGCCCCCGCGGAGCCGGCCCACGACCGTCCCCGGCTCCAGGTGGAGTACGTGGCCCCGCGCACGGAGCTGGAGGAGCGGATCGCGGAGGGGTGGCGCGGGATCTTCGGGATCCGCGAGGTCGGGGTGTTCGACTCCTTCTACGACCTGGGCGGCACCTCGCTCATGGCCCCCCGGCTGATCCTCCTCCTCCGCGAGCGCCTGGGCACCGAGGTGCCGCTCAACGCCCTCTACCAGGCACCCACCATCGCCGACCTGGCGGAGATGCTGGGGACGCCCTCCGCGGAAGCGGGCGCCGCTCCGGCGGCCGCGGCGAAGGCGGCGGACCTCCGGGCCGAGGTGACGCTGGACCCGGAGATCTCCCCGCGCGGTCCGGTCCGGGAGGGGGCGCCGCGCGCCGTCCTGCTCACCGGAGCCACCGGCTTCCTCGGCTCCTACCTCCTCCACGAGCTGCTGGCGCGCACCGGGGCACGGGTACATTGCCTGGTACGGGCCCCGGACGCCGCGGAGGGGATGGAGCGGATCCGTCGCAAGCTGGACTCGTACGGCCTGTGGGACGAGCGTCACCGGGGGCGGATCGTCCCCGTACCCGGGGACCTGGCCCGCCCGCTCCTGGGGCTCGGGTCGGACGCCTTCTCGGCGCTCGCGGAGGGGGTGGACGCCATCTACCACAACGGGGCGCAGGTCAACCACACCTTCCCCTACGCCGCGCTCCGCGCCGCCAACGTGGGGGGGACGCAGGAGGTGCTGCGCCTGGCGTGCACCGGCGCGGCCAAGCCGGTCCACTTCCTCTCCAGCATCGCCGTCTACGCCCCGCCGCCCCCGGGCGAGCCGGTCCCGGAGGTGCTCCGCGAGGACGACCCGGTGGACGAGTGGCGTACCCTCACCGGGTACGCCCAGAGCAAGTGGGTGGCGGAGCACGTGGTCCGCCTGGCCGCCGGGCGCGGCCTCCCGGTCGCCATCTACCGTCCGGGGATCGTCACCGGCGACTCCCGCTCGGGGATCTGCAGCACGCACGACTTCATCTGGAGGATGACGCGCGCCTGCGTGGAGATGGGGAGCGTGCCGGACATGAACGGCGGGACCGACGTGGCGCCCATCGACTACGTGAGCGCGGCGATCGTCGCGCTCTCCCTTCGCCCGGATTCCGCGGGCCGGGCCTTCAACCTCACCCACCCGGACGGGGTGCGCTGGAACGACCTCTGGGAGTCCGCCCGGCGCTACGGCTACCGGCTGGACCCGGTGCACCGGGTCCGCTGGGTCGGGGAGATGCTCGCCGAAGCCGAGGCCTCGGAGGAGCACCCGCTCCGGCAGTTCATGGCGATGTTCGCCGGGGAGCGCCCGGAAGGCGAGGAGGAGGACCTCGAGATCCCCGCGCCCCGCTTCGACTGCGCCAACGTGCTGCGCGGGCTGGAGGGGACCGGCGTCGCCTGCCCGGCCGTGGACGACCGCCTCCTGCACCGCTACTTCGACTACTTCGTCGAGATCGGCTTCCTCCCCGCCCCGGCGGACGGCGAGGCGGCGTGGTCCTCCCCCGGGAGCGCGGGGGCCGAGGCCGTCGTGCCCGCGAGCTGATCCATCCACCCAGGACCGTCGCCGTGAGCCCGAATCCGGTCATCGACCCGCAGCCGCATCAGGGGATGCGCACCTTCGTCCTGATGTGGCTGGGGAGCACCGTCTCCATGCTGGGGAGCGCCCTCACCGGCTTCGTTCTCGGTGTCTGGGCCTTCCGCGAGACGGGGTCCGCCACGCTCTACTCGCTCATCGCGGTGGCCGGGATGGTCCCGTCGATCCTCCTCTCTCCCGTCGCGGGTGCGCTGGCGGACCGCTGGGACCGGCGCCTGACGATGGTGTGGTGCACGGTCGTGGCGATCCTGGTCACCTCGGTCATCACCTTCCTCCTCGTCACGGGGAGGCTGGAGGTCTGGCACCTGTACCTGACCGCGACCGTCATGTCGCTGGTGGTGGCGCTGGAGCGCCCGGCGAGCATGGGCGCCACCACGGTGCTGATCCCGCCCCGCCACTTCGCGCGCGCGTCCGGGATGATGCAGTTCGGGGGGGCGAGCATCCGGATCGTCGCTCCCGTCCTCGCGGGGATCCTGCTGGGGGTGATGCACGAGGCGGGGGTCCTGCTGATCGACCTCGTCTCCTTCGTCGCGGTCCTGGGCGTCCTCCTCGCCATCCGCATCCCGCCGCCCCCCGCGCGACCCGCGGGCGCGCCGCCCCGCCCCGCGCTCTGGCGGGACGCGGCCACCGGATGGCGGTACATCCGCGCGCGCCCCGGGATCTTCGGGCTCCTGGTATACTTCGCGACCATCGGGATCGCGCCGACCGTCAGCATGGTGCTCCTCACCCCGCTCGTCCTCCGCTTCGCGGATACGCAGGTGCTCGGCTCGGTGATGTCCGTGGCCGGGCTAGGGGCGCTCACGGGCGGGCTGCTGATGAGCACCTGGGGCGGGCCGCGGCGCCGCTTCCACGGGATCATCGGGGCCGGAGTGATCCTCGGCGTCAGCGTGATCGTCGCCGGGGTGCGCATGGACCCCCGCTGGATCGCGGCGGGAGCGTTCGGGATCATGATGGGCGGACCCATCATGACCACCTCCTTCAACGCCCTCTGGCAGGTGAAGACGCCGCTGGAGCTGCACGGGCGCGTCTTCGCCACCATCCTCATGATCGCGGAGTCCTCCGCTCCGCTGGCGCTGTTGGCCGCCGGACCCGCGACCGACTACTTCCTGGAGCCGCTGATGCGTCCGGGCGGCGCGCTGGCCGGTACGTTCGGTCCGGTGCTCGGCGTCGGTGAGGGGCGCGGGATCGGGCTCCTCTACGTCTTTCTCGGCGTCTTCGTGCTGGGGGTGACCGCCGTGGCCTCGCGCCTCCCGCGCCTCCGCTTCGCCGAGGACGAGCTGGCGGATGCCGTTGCGCCGCCGGCACCGGCCGGGCAGGAGCCGGCCGCTCCCGTCCCCGCCGCGGCGGGAGCGGAGCCCGCCCCCTCCATGTAGACCGGGCCACATGCAGCCGACGAACGATGCCGGGGCCGCCGGG
>DATAAL010000087.1:0-2676 GCA_036260145.1 Longimicrobiaceae bacterium
CCGCGCGCTGGACGACCTGGTGTGGATCCGCGACAACCGGAGGATCTTCTTCCTCCCCCGCTGGATCGGCGCCTTCCTGGGCGGGCAGACAGGGCCAGAGGCGCTGGCGGTGGTGGACGCCTTCCTGGCCGAGCACGGCGACCTCCCGGTCGACATCCGGCGCAAGGTGCTCCAGGCGCGCGACGACCTGGAGCGGACGGTGCGGATCCGGCGGTAGGGTTCTCGCTGCCACGGCGCCGCGCGGCGCCTCTTCCCCGATGGCGCCGCCTCGCTGGACGCCGCGAGGACGCGCACGAGAGCGGCATCCATCTCCACCTTTCTAGAGAGGAGAGGAAACATGGCCAGGAGACCGAACTACGGCTTCGAGAAGCGGCAGAAGGAGCTGGCGAAGCAGCAGAAGAAGGAGGAGAAGGCCGAGCGGAAGCGGCTGAGGAAGGAGGCGGGCGGCGGGGAGGGCGAGCTCTTCGAGGGCGGCGACGAGGACGCGGGCCCGGAGGACGACCGGGAGGGCGACGGCCGTGGCCCCGGCTGAGGCGGGGCCGTGAGGTCGGACGCACCCTCAGGCGGGACCGAGGTGGACGCGGCCCTGCGCGCGCGCCTGGCCTCGCTGAGCGACGAAGGGTGGGAGATCTGGAACCGCTTCGACGACGAGGTGCGCCGGCACCGCTGGCACCCCTTCGTGCCGGCTGATTACGAGAGCGTGCTGCAGACGCTGCTGGCGCTGCGGCGCCCCGGGCTCCGCTTCCTGGAGTGGGGCTCCGCGACCGGCGTCATCACCATCATGGCCGACCTGCTCGGTTTCGAGGCGTACGGGATCGAGCTCGACCCGGAGCTGGTCGGAATCGCCCGTCGCCTGGCCGAGCAGTTCGATTCGCGGGCGCGCTTTGTGGCCGGGAGCTTCCTCCCCGCGGGCTACCGGTGGAGGCCCCGCACCGGGGACGGGCGCACCGGCACCATCGGCCATGGTGTCTCGGCATACCCCGAACTGGGACACCCGCTGGAAGAGTTCGACCTGGTCTACGCCTTTCCGTGGCACGGCGAGGAGCCGCTGATGCTCGACCTGATGCGGTGCTACGGGGGGCGCGGGGCGCGCCTGATCCTGCACGGCGGCCCGGAGGGGATGCGTATCTACCGTGATGGCCGGCGAGAGAGCTGAGAGCCACGAGCGGGGTCCCGAGGCTGGCTCGGAGGAGGGTCCTTCCGCGGTCCCCTTCCTGCAGGCGGTCGTGCGGCAGCTCGTGCACCCCCCGGGCGGCGGGGAGGCGGACCCCGCACGGGAGCGCGCCGTCGCCGGAGAGGTGCTGGAGCTGCTCCGGATGGCCCGGGAGCCGCCCTCCGGCACGGGCCGGGAGCGCGCCGCCGAGCGCCTGGCCGCCGATCCGGTCCTGCTCTCGGTGCTCTTCCAGAACGTCGACCTGCTGTACGAGCACGCCTGTCCCGGCGCCGATGCGATCAGCCTGACGATCCTGGGCGCGCTGGAGCGGCTGGAGCGCTGAGATCCGCAGCCTCCGGCACCACCCGGACGGTCCCTTCCCCCGGCACGGACCCGGTTGCCGGGGTCCCACCGCCGGACTATCTTCGCTCGCTGCACCCGGGCCCGGCCCGTGCGCGCCTCTCCTCCATCCACACCCCCGGTGCCATGGACTTCCCGCTCCAGCTCCGCTTCAAGACCGTCGCCATCTCGCCGCAGATCTCGGTCACCGACGCCTCGGGCAGCCTCCTCTTCTACGTGAAGCAGAAGGCGTTCAAGCTCAAGGAGGCCGTCACCGTGTTCGCGGACACGGAGCAGACCCGGCCGCTCTACCGCATCGCCGCCGACCGGGTGCTCGACATCTCCGCGCAGTACCACTTCGAGGACGAGAGCGGAGCGCCGCTCGGCGTGCTGCAGCGCCGCGGGATGCGGTCCCTCTGGCGCGCCCACTACGAGATCCACCGGGGGGGCGGCCCGATCCTCACCATCCGTGAGGAGAACCCGTGGGTGAAGGTGATCGACGGGTTGCTGGGCGAGGTGCCGGTGCTGGGCCTGTTCACCGGGTACCTGTTCCACCCCGCCTACCGGGTGGCCCGCGCGGACAACGACGAGGTGATGCTGAGGGCGCGCAAGCAGCCCGCGCTGTTCGAGGGGCGCTACACCGTGGAGCGCGTGGCGGAGTTGAGCCCGAACGACGAGACGCTCGCGGTCCTGAGCGTGCTGATGATGCTTCTGCTGGAGCGCGGGCGCGGCTAGATTTCCCCCTGTCGCTACCCGTGCGGTGCCTGCGCGTGGACCGTGGCTCTCACCTTCAGCGATCCGGGAGCGATCCGATGGATGTGCTGCTCGTGACGTACGACCTGAACGCCGAGAAGTCCAAGGACGACTACGAGGGCTTCTACGGCGTCATCAAGCAGGGGGCGTGGGCGAGGCTCTCCGAGTCCGCGTACGTGATCTCGACCTCCTCCTCGCCCGCGGAGGTCTTCGACCAGCTCCGGCCCTACATCGACGAGAACGACCGGGTCCTGGTGATCCGGCTCGAAGCCCCCTGGGCCGGGAGGCACGCGCAGGAGGTGGTGGACTGGCTCCGGAAGTACGCTCCCTTCGTGTGCTGAGCCGCCGCCGGATGCCGGAGCCGTCCCCGGCTCTCCGCTCCCCTCCTCACCGTCCCCACCGTTCCGGCATGGAGTACCAGACCCGGGTGA
>DATAAL010000088.1:0-3567 GCA_036260145.1 Longimicrobiaceae bacterium
GCACCCGGGGAGGGTCAGGGCGTGCGCCAGGAAGGCGCCGTCCGCCCCCTCCTCCAGCCCCACGGAAACGCGGAGGTCCGACCCGCTCACCCGGCCCTCCGTTCCGCCCGGCTCTCCGGGGCGGCGACGGCGGATTCCAGCAGCTCCAGCGTCCCCGCGTCCGCGTCCAGCCGCGCGCGGACGCCCAGGGGGAGGGTCCAGCTCTCCTCGACGTGCCCGAAGGGGAAGCCGGAGGCGAGGGGGACCCCCGGCCCCCCCAGGCGGTCGGCGATCACCTCCACCGCGGGGGGGAGGTCCTCCCGGTCGGCGTCCGGCGTCTCGCTAAAGGCGCCTACGGCGATCCCCGCCACCCCCTCCAGTGCCCCGGAAAGGAGGAGCTGCGAGAGCATCCGGTCCACCCGGTACGAGGGCTCCCCCACCTCCTCCAGGAAGAGGATTGCCCCCTGGCCCCGGAGCGCGTACGGGGTGCCGGCGAGCGCGGCCAGCAACGCCAGGTTGCCGCCGACCAGCCGCCCCTCTGCGCGCCCGCCGACCACGGTCTCCGCGCGCGGGGGCCCCCCGTCGGGGAAGGGGAGGAGGCCAGCCGACTCGCCCCCGGTGAGGACGCGCAGGAGCGCCGCGCGGGAGAACCCGCTGAGCTCCGGGGTCGCCGGGTGAGGGCCGTGGAAGGAGACGACCCCCTCCCTCTGCGCCGCCAGGTGGAGCGCGGTGTTGTCGCTGAAGCCGATCAGCGGGCGGGGGCGCCGCGACAGGGCGCCCCAGTCGATCCGGTCCAGGATCCGCATCGTCCCATACCCCCCGCGCAGGCACCAGACCGCGTCGTTGTCGGGGGAGCGCAGGGCGGCGTTCAGGTCCGCGGCGCGCTCCTCGTCCGTCCCGGACAGGTACCCGCACCGCCCGCGGCAGAAGCCCCCCAGCACCGGCTCCCACCCCCAGTCGCGGATGCGCTCCACGGCGCGGTCCACCGCGCCCTCCGGGAGCGGCCCGGCCGGGGCCACCAGGGAGACGCGGGCGCCGGGTCGGAGGGCGGGGGGGCGGATCATCCCTCGCCTCCCCGCCCGGCGAGCGTCGCCAGGGCCAGGAGGCTCAGCACCGCCCCCGCCAGGTACGGCGCGGAGATCCCCATCAGGGAGTAGACCGCCACCAGCCAGGTGACCGCCACCGGGCCCGCGCCGAAGCGCTCCGCGTACAGCGGGAGGAGAGGGATGACGATCCCGAACCCCACCAGGTCCAGGAAGACGACGAAGAGGGGGGACCTCCCCGCGGCGCGGCACCCGCCGCCGTGGGTCGGCGCCCGGCGTGGCTCCGTACGGGGAGCGCCCGGGACCGCGATTGTGTTGGATCTGCTCAAGGACCGGTGCCGCCCCTTTCTCCATCCGAAGCTGCCGCGCAGGGCGTGGAAGATAGGCCGTTCCGGCCCCCCTGACAACGTGCGGCGGGGAGGAGGTGTGGGGCGCAGGAGCCGGCCGTGGCATGTGTCGTGCGGCCCTGTTCCAGCTCCTCCGCGCACCGGCGCGGAGCGTTCCCCGGAAACACGAGGTGCCACCATGACCGCATCCTCCGAGACCGTCGATGCGCTGCAGGAGCGCGCCAACGACCTGTACTGGAACAGTCCGGACCCGGTGGACAGCGTCGCCGAGGAGCTCGGGATGAAGCGGAGCGCGCTGTACGCAGCCGTGCGTCCGATCCCCGCGGGGGCCGAGTGCCCCGACTGCGGCGAGGAGCTGGTCTTTCCCAACCGGAGCAGCCGCACCGCCCGGCGGGCGATGTGTCTGGCCTGCAACCGCACCGTGGCGCTCGACGAGGTGCCCGCCTCGAAGAGCGCCCGTGGACCCCGGATCGACGACGGCCACGGATACGCCGGACGCGACACCGGGTACGGGGAGGGTGGAGGGAGGCTGCGGCACTGGCGCGAGGGGCTGGCTGCGGTGGAGCCGGAGCGGGCGGCACGGCTGGGCGGTGCGGCTGCCCTCGGGGTGGTGGTGGGGGCGGCGGCGGCCACCCTGTACCGGCGGATGGGCGGCGCTTCGCCGGATTGATGACGGAGGGTCACCCGGGAAGGGAGGAGGACCGGTGGAGAGCCCGAGCTCCAGGATCGAGTCGCTGAGGAAGATGGCGGAGGTCCACCCGGACGACCCGCGCCCCCGCTTCGGGCTGGCGCTGGAGTACGAGAAGGCCGGCCGCTGGGAGGAGGCGGTCGCCGAGCTGCGCGGGTACCTGGCGCGCACCGACGACGAGGGGAACGCCTACGGGAGGCTGGGGCACGCGCTCCGGGAGCTGGGGCGGGAGGAGGAGGCGCGCGAGGCGTACCGGCAGGGGATTGAGGCGGCGAACCGGCACGGGCACCCCACCATGGCGATGGAGTTCGAGGAGATCCTGGACGGGATGGGTTGAGGAGAGGATGCCCCTCACCCGGCGCTGCGCGCCACCCTCTCCCACAGGGGGAGAGGGTTGGTTTCCCCCTGTGGGGCATGTCCCACACCAGCGGGGTACACGCCCAAACCTGCCGTCCAAAGGCAGTTCACGTCGTTCCTACCCCACCGCGTTCCGCGTCCGCACCACCTGCTCGATCTCGAAGGCGATCGACTCCGGCGAGCGCACGTCCGCCGGGATCGTGAGATCCGCGCGCTCGTACAGCGGCAGCCTCTCCGTGAGCATCCGCGTGATCATCCCCACCGGGTCGGGGTGGTCCTTGAAGGGGCGGTCGATGGTGTCCGCCCGGAGCCGGCGCACCGTCTCCTCCGGTGACACCTGGAGCCACACCGCCAGCGTCCCCGGTCCCAGGGCGTTCAGGAACTCCGGCCGCGTCACCCACCCCCCTCCCGGCGCGAGCACCAGGCGCTGCGCGGAGGCCGCTTCCAGGGTGAGCGCCGCCTCCAGCTCCCGGAAGTGCTCCTCCCCCGCCGAGGCGATGATCTGCTGCACCGTCACTCCCGCGCGGTGCTCGATCTCCACGTCGAAGTCCAGGTAGCTCCACTCCAGCCTGCGGGCCAGGGCATCTCCGACCGTGCTCTTCCCGGAGCACATGTATCCCAGCAGCACCACCCGCCGGACGGCGAGGGGGGACCCGTCGGGCGCGGGGTCGCTGCTCGGGAGCGGGGTGGACACTCGGTTCTCCTCCGGCGGTCTGGTCAATTCTGGCGGCGCGGTTACCTTGCACGTTGCGGGCCCGGTCCGGGCTGTGACGGGCCACCTCCGTCCCCCTACCGGCGAGCCCGTTTCCCGAATATTTTCCGAACCCCGCCCTCTCCACGGGGTATCAGAGAACGTCCGTTCGCGCAGGCACGGGAGTCCCGAGAGCCGCGGCGCGCGAGATCGCCGACAGACCGGATACGAGAGACGAGACCAGCGACGATGAGCATGGCGAAGCAGCGGGACCGGGTGCTTCCGCGCCTGATCGAGGAGGAGATGCGGGAGTCCTTCCTGGACTACTCGATGAGCGTGATCGTGCAGCGGGCGCTGCCGGACGTGCGCGACGGGCTCAAGCCCGTGCACCGCCGCATCCTCTACGCCATGCACGAGGCGGGGCTCTCCCCCAACCGCCCCTACAAGAAGAGCGCTACCGTC
>DATAAL010000089.1:0-6154 GCA_036260145.1 Longimicrobiaceae bacterium
GGTGGCGCACGGCCGCTTCCGCGGCGACCTGTACTACCGCATCGCCAGCGTCCCCTGCCGGCTCCCCCCGCTCCGGGACCGCCCCGAGGACATCCTCCCCCTGGTGCGGCACTTCCTGGAGGAGCTGCGTCCGCGCGAGGACCCGCCGGAGCTGGACCCTGCGGTGTGCGAGTACCTCCTGCGGCGCGAGTACCCCGGCAACGTCCGCGACCTCAAGCAGCTGGTGGCGCGGATCTCCTACCGGCACGTGGGGCCGGGGCCGATCACCGTGGGCGACCTCCCGCCGGACGAGCGGCCGGGCGCGGGGGCCGAGGAAGCCGACTGGCGTGAACCGGCGTTCGACGCCTGCCTCCGCCGCGCGCTGGCCCGGGGGATCGGGCTCAAGGAGATCGGGCGGCTCACCGCGGAGGCGGCCATCCGCATCGCCATCGGGGACGAGGACGGGAACCTGCGGCGGGCGGCGCAACGGCTGGGGGTGACCGACCGGGCGCTGCAGATGCGGCGGGCGGCGGGGCGAGGGAATGGTACCGGGGCGGAGGAGAAGGAACTGCTGGTTTAAACGACGGGCTTGGGGCGCGTCCCCCTCGGGCGCGGGGTCTGCACAACCGGGATGATGCCCGATACAACGGGCCGGGTCGATGGTTGACGACTCCATCGCCTGCACGAGCAGGATCAACGGCGAAGCCCCCGGAGGGCACTCGCCGCCCGGGGGCTTCCTCTCTATCGCCGGTTCCGCCTACGCGACGGAGATTCCCGCTTCTCCGGACTCCCGGGGGTAGAGGACCTCCCCCTCCAGGAAGGCGCTGCGGGCGGGGTGCCCGATGCGCTGCTGGGAGCGCTCCCACTCCCGGGCGTTCATGATCCAGAAGTCCACCCGGGGGCGCCTGGGGGAGAAGCGGTCGTACAGCTTCGCCTCCAGGGAGAGCGCGTCGTCGGCCTCCCCGTCGAGGATCACGAAGACGTAGAAGGCGTGCCCCTCGGGCGGGGAGACCGGGGCCAGGCCGATGACCTTCTGTACCCGGTGGGCGCCGACCAGGCGGACGACGGCCTGGGCCAGCTCTGCGGGGTCGCGGGGGCGATTCGGATCCACCATCGGGGTGCTCGGCTCCGGTCGGGTCGGTCGGGGATGGGGACGGTTTCGACGATGCGACTTTGGTGCCGGACGGTGCGCTCCGCAAGGGCCGGCCCCACCCGGCGCTGTGCGCCGCCCGCCACGCGTCGTGTGGTGGGCCCGCAAGCAGTATGAAGTAACAAGTCTCTACCCCGCAGTTCGACTACAGGAGCGACTTCACCCACCCCCCGTCCACCGGGATCGAGGTCCCGGTGATGAAGCTGGCCCGCTCGGAGGCCAGGAACGCCACCAGCGCGGCGAACTCCCGCGGCTCCCCCACCCGCCCCATCGGCGTCTCCGCCACCCAGCGGGCGAACACCGCCTCCGGCTCCACCCCCCTGGCTTTGCCGATGGACTGCGAGAGCTCGTCCAGACGCTCGGTGCGGGTATACCCCGGGAGCACGCTGTTCACGGTGATCCCCCAGGGCGCCACCTCGTTGGCCAGTGTCCGGGCGAACCCGGTGACCGCCGCGCGCACGCTGTTGGAGAGGATCAGGTTCTCCACCGGCTGCTTGACGGCCACGGAGGTGACGTTGAGGATCCGCCCCCAGCGCCGCTCCTTCATCCCCGGGAGCACCACCCGGGTCAGGTTCACCGCGCTCTCGAAGTTGAGGCGCCACGCCGCCTCCCACGCCTCGGGGGAGTGGCTCTCGAAAGGGCCCGAGGGGGGGCCGCCCGCGTTGTTGACCAGCACGTCCACCCGCCCGAACCGCTCCAGCGCCTCGCGTGTCACCCGCTCCGCGTCCTCCGGCCGGGCCAGGTCGGCGGGGACCGCGTGGATCGGGACGCCGAAGCGCTCCTCGAGCTCCGCCCGCGCCTCGGCCAGCCGGTCGGCGCTGCGCGCGCAGAGCACCAGCGCGGCGCCCTCCGCGGCCAGCTCCTCCGCCACTGCCCGCCCCAGCCCCCGGCTCGACCCGGCGACCAGCGCCACCCTCCCCTTCAGTCCCAGCTCCATCGGCTCACGTGCGGTGGAAGTAGTCGTCGGTGCGGTCCAGCCAGTCCTGCCGCGGCGGGGAGAAGATGTCCACGTCCAGGGTATCTTCCAGCGCCTCCGCCTTGTGCGGGACGTGGGAGGGGATGTGCAGCACCTCCCCCGGGCCCACCACGATCTCCTCCGACTCGTCCTCTCCGATCCAGAAGCGAAGCGCCCCCTCCAGGATATAGGTGAGCTGCTCGTTCTCGTGCGAGTGCCGGGGGACGACGCTCCCCTTCTTCAGGTAGACGTGGGCCAGCATCATCCGCTCGCCGGTGATCAGCCGGCGGTCGATCTGGTCGGTGACCCGCTCCTTCGGCATGTCCTCCCAGCGGAAGAACCGCACCCCCGATCCGTTCGCCATCGAATCCCTCTCCGCTCTCATGGGTGAAAGGGTACAGGTAGCTCCCCCTCCGTCCCGCCGCAAGGATGGGTGCCGGGGCGGCTCGGGCAGGGTAGGAGCTCGGAAACCGGTGGTACCCGGTCAGGGCGAACCCGGCTGCGCCCGCCGCGGGCCTTGACGGCGCTACGCCCGCCCGGGTACCCTCCGGGACCACCTCTACACAGGGATACGGGTTTACCGAATGCTTCGGGGAGAATTGGGCGCGGCGCCCCGCAGGAGCGGCGCGCACACGCGGATCGCCGTCGTGGGCAGCGGCTTCGGGGGGCTGGGGACCGCCATCCGCCTGCTGCGGGAGGGGATCCGGGACTTCGTGGTGCTGGAGCGCGCCGACGACCTGGGCGGCACCTGGCGCGACAACCGCTACCCGGGGTGCGCCTGCGACGTGCAGTCGCACCTGTACTCCTTCTCCTTCGCGCCCAACCCGGAGTGGAGTCGCAGTTTCTCGCCGCAGCCGGAGATCCAGGCGTACCTGCGGCGCTGCGCGGGGGAGTACGGCGTGCTCCCGCACCTGCGCTTCGGCCACGAGGTGCGCGGGGCGGAGTGGGACGAGGACGCACAGCGCTGGCGGATCGAGACCTCCCGGGGCCCCTGGACGGCCTCGATGCTGGTGCTGGCCACCGGTGCCCTCAGCGACCCGGCCGTCCCCGCGCTCCCGGGTCTGGAGCGCTTCCGGGGGGCGGCCTTCCACTCCGCGCGCTGGGACCCCGGCTTCGACCCGGAGGGGCTGCGGATGGCGGTGGTGGGCACCGGGGCGTCCGCCGTCCAGTTCGTCCCCGAGATCCAGCCGCGCGCCGCCGCGCTCTACCTCTTCCAGCGCACCGCGCCGTGGATCCTCCCGCGCCGGGACCGGGCGCTGAGCCGGGTCGAGCAGCGCCTGTTCCGCCGCTTCCCCGGGGCGCAGCGGCTGGCGCGCACGAGGATCTACCTGCTGCGGGAGCTGCTCGTCCCGGCGTTCCGCCACCCCCGGCTGGCGCGGCTCGTCCAGCGGCTGGCGCTGCGCCACCTGCGCAGGAGCGTCCCCGATCCGGCGCTGAGGGCCCGGCTGACCCCGGACTTCACCCTGGGGTGCAAGCGGGTGCTCCTCTCCAACGACTACCTGCCGGCGCTGGCCCGCCCCAACGTGGAGCTGGTGACGGAGGGGATTGCGGAGGTGCGGGAGCGCTCCATCGTCACCGCGGACGGGGTGGAGCGCCCGGTGGACGCCCTCATCTTCGGCACCGGGTTCCGGGCCACCGACCCCCCGCTCGCCCGGCACCTCCGCGGGAGGGAGGGGCGGACGCTGGCGGAGGTCTGGGCGGGGAGCCCCCGGGCGCACCTGGGCACCACCGTGGCGGGGTTCCCCAACCTGTTCCTCCTGCTCGGCCCCAACACCGGGCTGGGGCACAGCTCGGTGGTGTACATGATCGAGGCGCAGATCGAGCACCTGCTGGGCGCCCTGCGCCACATGCGGCGGCACGGCGCGGGCGCGCTGGAGCCGCACCCGGAGGCGCAGGCGGCCTGGGTGGCCGAGGTGGAGGCGCGGATGCGGGGGACGGTGTGGACCTCGGGGGGGTGCCGGAGCTGGTACCTGGACGCCACGGGGCGCAACTCCGCCCTCTGGCCGGATTTCACCTGGCGGTTCCGGCGCCGCGTGGCGCGCTTCCGACCCGGGGAGTACCGCGACGTCCCCGCCCGCCGGGAACACCCGCTTGCCGTCCCCGCATAGCGTGCCCCCGCGGGTCCGCCTGGCCGACCGCCTGCAGCGGGTGGGGGCGCGCGGCCTGGCCTGGCTCCCCGGGCCGCTCCTGGTCCGGTTCTCCGGGGAGCCGCCGGTGGTCGCCGATGGCCGGACGCTGGACCCGCACGTGCAGCTCCTGCGGGCCCTGCGCCGGAGGCGCAACCCCTGGGGACTGTGCGAGCCCTCCCCCGCCGAGGGGCGCGCCCGCTTCCGCCACGAGACGCTGGCCTTCACCGGGCCCCGGACCCGGGTGGGATCGGTGCGCGACCTGGAGATCCCCGGCGAGGGAGGACCGCTCCGCGTCCGTCACTACGCCCCCCCCTCGGCCGGGGGCCTCCGCCCGCTGACGGTGTACCTGCACGGCGGCGGCTTCGTGATCGGCGACTTGGACACGCACGACGAGCCCTGCCGCCTGCTCTGCCGGCACGGGGAGACCCACGTGCTGGGCGTGGAGTACCGGCTGGCCCCCGAGCACCCCTTCCCCGCGGCGCTGCACGACGCGATGTCGGCGCTCCGCTGGGCCCGGGAGAACGCGGCGACGCTGGGGGCAGACCGGGAGCGTGTGGCGGTGGGGGGGGACAGCGCGGGAGGGAACCTGGCGGCGGTGGCGGCGCGGCTCGCCGCGCGGGAGGGGCGGGCTCCGGCCGCGCAGCTGCTGATCTACCCCGCCACCGACATGGTGACGCCGCGCCCCTCCCAGACCTTCTTCGGGGAGGGGTTCTTCCTCAGCCAAGCCGACCGCGCCGCGTTCACCCGCCACTACCTGGAGGGGACCGGGATCGGTGATGCTGACGCGCGGGTCTCGCCACTGCTGGCCCCCGACCTGGGGGGGCTGCCGCCGGCGCTGGTGGTCACCGCGGGGTTCGACCTGCTGCGCGACGAGGGCGAGGCGTACGCGGAGGCGCTCCGGGCCGCGGACACCCCCGTCCGGGAGGTCCACGTCCCGGGCCAGGGGCACGGCTTCCTCCACATGACCGGGGTGAACCCGGCCGCCCGGGCGGCCGTGGTGCGGACCGCGCGCGAGTGGCGGAAGGTGCTGGACGGGGTTCGCTGAGGAACTGCTTTCCGCGGCCCCAGCGGCGCGCTCCGCTACGCCGAGGCTGATCGTCACGCGCAGGGCGGGATCTACCTCGCTCCAGTCCAGCGCCTCCACGGCCGCGCGCAGCCGGCGGCCCTCGACGACGCCCGCCTCCGGGATGCTCGGTCCGCGGGGGCGGTGAGCGGTGCGGACGCGAGGAGCAGGATCGCGATTCGCGCGGCGGATGGAAAGGTCGGCAAAATCGCGGCTTGTGTTCCCGGTACGGTTGAGCCGACGGCGACACGCGGATGGCCCGTGCAGTGGGGGAGAATGCCGGCCGGGCGCGTTTCAGGTCCCGGGGGCGGCAGCCGCACGATTGATCCATCCTCCACCATCACCGAACAGGAGCCACAGATGGCCTCATCCCTGGCGGGCAAGGTCGTGCTGATCACGGGTCCGGCGCGCGGCATCGGCGCCGAGACGGCGCGGATGCTGGCGGCGCGCGAGGCACGCCTGTCGCTGGTGGGGAGGGAGCCGGAGCGGCTCGCCGCGCTGGCCGCGGAGCTGGGCGGGGGGCACCCCTGGTTCGAGTGCGACGTCACCGACCAGGCGGCGCTGGACCGCGCCGTGGCGGGGACGGTGGAGGCGCTGGGCGGGATCGACGTGGTGGTCGCCAACGCCGGGATCGCCAGCAACGGCACGGTGGCGGTGGGCCCGGTGGAGGCGCTGGTGCGCACCATCGAGGTCAACCTGATTGGGGTGGTGCGCACGGTCAGCGCCACCCTTCCCCACGTGTGTGCCCAGCATGAACAGTGATCCGGAGGTGAAAGTCCTCCCGGAACTTGGTCGTAGGGACCGAAGCGATCCGCAAGGCGCCTTCCCGCGAGGGGAGCGCTGAAAGAAGCGGGGTAGCGAACCCGTCGAGCCGACGA
>DATAAL010000090.1:0-7414 GCA_036260145.1 Longimicrobiaceae bacterium
GTGAGTCTCCCCCGCCGATTTCTTTGGGACCCTGCGGGAACCGCCGAACCTCCCGGAATCTGGCGCCTCAAGTCACGGAGCGCCCGTCAGGCGATCGTGCACGATCCTTCCGCCCACGACGGTGAGGACGCTGGTCGTCGCCGGGAGGACCTGGGTCGGGAGACCGCGAAGACGTCCTGGCGGAGCACGGCCAGGTCGGCGAGCATCCCCGGCGCCAGCATTCCCTTCTCGCTCTCGGTCCCCTCGGCGTAGGCCAGGCCTCGCGTCAGGACGGTGACGGCTTCCTCCCGCGAGATCGCCTCGGACGGGTTGTCCGGCGAGGTCACCGCGAGCAAGCGCCTCCCGGATCGAGTCCGCATCCACGACGATGCGCCTCCCGACCCGGGTCCGCAGCCAGGTGCCGGGGGGACGTGCCGGGCGGGATCGACCGGGAACACCTTCTCCCCGGTGAGGACCAGGGTGGGGGCGAGCCCGCCCGGGCGCTACGCGGGGACGCAGGCGCCGCCCGCGGCGATCAGGAGGCAGGCGACGTGGAGCGCGCATAGAAGCATCCGGACCTCTATGCAGAGGGGAAGCGTCTCCCGTTCCCGGGCGGGTGTGCGGCTGGAGGGCGCCAGGCCATCCCTCCCCCACGCCGCCGATCCTCAGCGCCGGCGGCCCCCGCGCTTCGAGCTGGTCCACGCCGGGTCGGCCGGGAGATAGCGCCTGGAGGTGAGCCGTTCGAAGGCTTCCTCGTCGATCACGTCGCCCTGCGCGTCCACGACCAGGGGGAGCCGCCGGCCGGGCAGGCGAAGCGTGTACCATGGCGCGGCGACCATCGCTCCCCCTGCCCAGTAGTCGCCATCGTGGTAGCCGCCCTGGACGACGTGCTGTCCGGACACCGTCAGCACCGACCGGGTGACCACGCCGGCCAGGGTGAGGCGGTACCGGTCCTCTCCCTCGATCCGGTCGATCCGGCCGACGTAGCAGGACTGCATGTAGACGACGATGCCCGCGCAGATGAAGACGCCCAGCGCCATCAGCGGAACGCCGATCAGGAGCCGCATCGGCAACGGCGCCAGGACGCCGCCTTCCGTGGGGTGGAGGCCGTAGGTGTGCAGCGCGTTCCACCCGCTCCAGAACGACAAGATCCCGGCGGCGAGGCAGAGCGGGAAGACGAGCCGCAGCTTCGTGAGCTCCCAGCCCGCGCGGAAGACCGGGCGGACGGTGGAGTCCGGAGCGTGGGTACGTTCGGTCGTCGCCGGCTACCGGACGACGACGTGGAACCGACGGGTCTCCACGGGCGGGCGCGGCTCCCACGGCCGGCGGTACACCAGCACGATCGAATCCTCCCCCGCCCGAGTCGCCCGGAAGCTCCAGCGCTCCCGCCCGCCCGCTCCGCCGTTGTTGTTGCCCCGCCTGCGCTCGTACCGCCGCTCCAGGAGCTGGACGGTACGCAGTCCCGCTGAGTCGGCCAGCATCCAGCGGAACCCGGTGCTCTCGTTGGAGTTCAGCACGAGCCGGAACTCCTGTCCGGGCGCGACCCGGATCGGCCGTGACGGATCCGTCTCCTCGGACACGTTTCCGGGGATGCCTCCGTCGCCGCACCCGGACAGGAGCGCGAGGCCGAGGAGGAGCGCTGTGATCGGCTGGTTCATCTGCCCAGGCCTGAAGGGGGTGGGTACCAGGTACCCAGCGGAGTACGGAGTGTGCTGGCTTGCGGAGCCGCGGCCCGACCCCCGCGCCAGCGGGGGCACGCCCGAACCCGCCGTTCATACTCGTCCCGTATCTTCCACGGCCCGCCCACGGGGCAACTCACTAGCAGGCGGCGATCGGGGGCAGCTGTCGCTGGTTGCGGGCCAGCCGCTCGACGTACCAGGTGGTGTACACCCGCACCATCGCTCCCCCCGCGTAGGTCTCCACCAGGTAGACCTCCTGCGGGAGGTAGGTCAACAGCTCCTCCGGCCCGCCCAGCGCGGGCCGGTCGTCGATGCACACCTGCACCGGCTCCAGGCGCCCGCGGATCAGGGCGCAGCGCGGAGCGTGGTCCGGGTCCTCCGCGGAGCACCGCCGGAGCTGCACCTGGCCGTGGGTCCGGACCAGGTCGAGCGCGTTGCCCGACGCGCTGCTGAGGATCTGCCTCCGGTCCAGGGCGAAGACGCTGGTCGTCGTCGCGCGGCGGCGGGTCTCGAACCGGTCTACGACCACGGTGATCCCCTCCAGAACCTCGGGGCGGGGGAGAAGGCGGACGGTGTACTCGGCGCCGTCCTCCGCCTCCAGCTCTTGTTCCCAGGTGGCGTATCCCAGCCGGCCCACCACCCACTTCTGGTTCCCGGGGGGGATGTCCCGGAGCGTGAAGCGCCCCTGCGCGTCGGTCACGGCGCTGCGGCCGGCGTCCGGGAGCCGGATCACCGCGTCCTGCAGCGGCGCCCCCGTGAACACGTCCAGCACCTCGCCGCTGACGGTGAGGGTGGGCGGCGGTGTAGTCTGGGAGGGGAGTGGAAGTGCCCCGGCAACGAGGATGCAGAGGAGCAGCAGGACTCGCATGATAGTGTGGCAGGACGGTGACATGGGACTTGATCGGTGGTGGAGAGCCGGCGAGGAGAGAGTCGCCGGCCGGTGAGCGTCCGCAGACTCTTACGGAGGTCATACTCCGCCTGTTCCATCCATCCTCGTTCCGCTCCAGCCCCGTTCTCGGGTCACATCGCGATCAGAGCCGGAGAGCAGCTTCGCTACCGGTCCCCGCTACACTTCCCGTGGCGGCCGTTTCCGTTCGCGCCCGGGACCACCCACCGGTCCAGCGGGATCCGCAGCGACCCCCAGGTCACCTCGCTCTGCGCGCTGCTCCCGCGGTCGATCCGCACCGCGGCCACGCTGGCGTAGCCCTGGAGGTCGTCGGGAGAGACCCACGAGGTCACCGTGGGGTTCCAGATCTCCGCGCGTCCGTCCCTGACCACAGCGCACACTTCGTGGTACACCAGGCCGTCCTGCGTCCAGGTGGGGGAGGCACCGCACGCGGTCCACCGGCTGTGCCAGTGGGGAGTAGAGTGGACGTCGTACTGCTGCACGAGCTGCGCGGGGAGGGCCAGCACCCCGCGCGCCGCGAACGCCTCGACGGTCAGCGCCGCCTGGGCGCCGCAATCGAGCTCCTTCGCTTCCACCGCCTCGCACCAGTACAGCGGCCAGCGGGTGGGCCCCCACTCCCAGCGGCGCCGGATCCAGGCGGGAGCGCCATGCCCCTTCCAGAGCGTGCGGTCCATGGCCAGGAACCAGGCCCGTGCCACGGTGCAGCACTCGGTGCCGTGGTGCGCCAGGCTGGAGGGGAGGCATCCGGCCCACCTTTCAATCGCAGGCGTCATCCAGTACCCCCCTTCCGAAGTTGTAGGCCATGCTGGCATCGTAGGCGCCGGCGTCGCCGATCACCAGCCGGTCTCCCGGTTCGATCCACTCCGGGAGCGCCACTTCGCCCGCCAGGATATCCGTCTCCATGCAGATACGGCCCACCAGCCGGCATCTCCCGCCGGCAAGCGCCGTCCACTCACCCCCGGGAGAGCGGGCGTACACCCGGTGCGGATAGAGCGGCGCCATCGGTAGGTCCGAGATCGCCGCGTCCACCACCGCCTCCCCACCGCGCTTCCGGCGCCGCACCTCCAGCACGGTGGTCACCAGCGCCATGGAGGGCTGGGCCACGGCCTTCCCGGGTTCCACCATGAAGCTCTCCAGCGCGGGGAGCAGCTCCGAGGCTGCGCCGACCAGCTCCGGGAGGCGGGGAAGCAGCTCGCGGTCGAAGTCGTCCGGGAACCACCCCCCACCCACGTCCAGGCAGCGCACCGGCCGCCCCGTGCCCTCCTGGATGGCGCGAGCCCAGTAGATCACCCCCTCGTAGACCTCGCGCCAGCGCGCCGGCCCCAGCACGTCGCTCGCGAAGTGGAAGTGCACCCCCAGCGCCTGCGCGGGAGGGAGCCGCTTCAGCAGGGCGAGCACCCCCGCGAACCGGCGCGGGTGGGAGACGGAGGTGCCGAAGCGTGACTCCACCGGGTAGGGGCGAAGTCGGATCCCCAGGTACCGCGCGGAGGGCGGACCCTCGTCCAGCCAGCGCTCGAAAGTCTGCGGCGAGTCCGCGAAGGCGGCCATCAGGGTACCCTCGACCGTGCCCCCGCCCGGCCACTGCTGGGCGGGGCCGTTGACGACCACCTGCTCCGGGGGGAACCCCGCCGCGAGAGCCTGCCGCAGCTCGGCGGCGCTGATCACCTCGGCGAGCATCCCCGCGCTCCGCGCCAGCGCCAGGAGCGAGGGGTGCGGGTTGGTCTTGACGCTGTAACCGAAGCGCAGCTCCGCGCCGGTCCCCGCCGAAGCGGCCAGCGCCTCCTCTACCCGCGCGAATCGCTCGCGCGCGGCCAGCGGGAGCAGGATGCGGCGCGGGGTAGGGAACTCCTCTGCGGCGAAGCGGAAGAGGTCGCGGCGCACCGCATCCGGAATCTCCGGGGCGGGACGCTCCCGCTCCTCGTCCTCCCGTGTCTCACCCCGGAGGCGCTTCGCGAGCTGCGGCATCCCGGAGGGGTGCTTGGACCCCACCTGCCACTCGTCCGGCGGGGGCTTGACCGCCGGGAGCGGGTGCGTGGGACGGACAGGGATCTCCACCACCACGCGCGTGAACTGGGAGGCGCGGAACGGAGCTGCCGCCGCCCCCCCGCACCCCGCCGCCTCCGCAAGCCGGGCGGGGAGGTTGTGCCCCGCGAAGCTGGCGGCGTGGATCCACGCGGGGAAGCGCGAGTTCCAGTCAATGAGCTGCAGGGTGCCGTCCATCCCGCGAACGAACTCCAGCTCCGCCCCGCCCGTCCATTCGAGCCGGGCGACCACCTCCCGCAGCGGCTCCACCATCCCGGGCTCCACCTCGGAAACCCGCCCAGCCCACGTCTTCCCCTCCACCGTCTGCGCGTGCTTGCGCATGTGGACGCAGTCCAGCAGCTCCCCGGCGTACGCGCAGAACGCGATCGACTCCTCGTTGCCGGGGATGTGCCGCTGCACGAAGAGCCGGTCGGTGGACCACAGCTCGCCGAGCAGCGACCGCGCGTACCGGAACCCGGGCCAGTCCCTCACCCTCACGGCTTCGTAGTTGGGGCCCTTCAGCCACACCTGCCAGCCGTGCTCCCGGCAGAAGCCATGCAGCTCCCAGTCCGAGCGGTCGACCGGGACGAACTCCGGCACGGCGAAGGGGAGGTCGCGGGCGGCGGAGATGCCGGGCTTGGCGATCTCGCGGAGGGCCGCGGCGGGCGCAACCAGGGCGCGCGCGCGGGAAGGGAGGGTCTCCGCCAGCCACTGCACCTCCAGGTCCTGCCCCGCGAACCAGAACGCCCCCTCGTCCAGCCGCTCCTGGATCGCCGCCCGGTACACGGCGAGGTCGAGTTCCTTCCAGGGACGCTGGACCCACACGTCGTCGAACACCTCGCTGTGCAGGCCCGAGCTCTCGACGGAGTAGTCCACCGCCACCAGGTGGGCGCGCGGGAACGCCTGGCGGAGCGACAGGGCGACGCCGAGTCCTGGAGAGGGATTGGGTCCGCTGTGTACGCCGCTGATGTAGCACGTCGGCCCCGGCATGGCTTGCGACGACATCGGGTGCTCCGGCGGTGGAGGTGAGAGGTACCGGACCCCGGCCGCGGGGGTGGCACCGTCACGCGACGGACAGGGAGAGCCGGCGCGACCGGGCGCATGGGGCGCCCGCCCGGGCGGCGATCCGCCGCGCTTCCATTCTGGCATCTGTTTCCGGAAAGGACCGCAAACCTGCGACTGGCATGCAATAAAAATTAAATGCAAGTAATGTTCCGGGAGCAATGTGAAAATACTTGTCGAACTGACCCCTGTCGCGAGCCGATGGAAGGGCGGTCCCGCCGGGTACCCTTAAACCAAGAGGGGCCACGGCAACGCCGCGGCCCCCCGCTTATTGAGCTCGAAGTCCCGACCTACACCTCGTCGTATCTTCCCCCCTCGATCACGTCCCGCACCCGGTCCAGGTCCCCGCCGCACGCACCGAGCGCCAGCATCAGCTCGATCCGCGCCTGCTGTCCGGTGAGGTGGTCGGCGAAGACGGCCCCCATCTCCCGCAGCTCGTGCCCTCCCCCTGGATAGGCGTAGGTGTCCAGCACCCGTCCGCGCAGCGACCGCGAGGTGACCACCACCGGTTTCCCCGCCTCCGTCCACCGCCGTACCCCGGGCATCACCGCGGGGGGGACGTTCCCCCGCCCCAGCGCCTCCAGCACGATCCCTTGCGCGCCGGTGTCCAGGCTGGCCTCCACGAGCCGCGAGTCCGCCCCCGCCACCACCTTCACCAGGTCCACCGGGACCACCGGAGCCGCCGGGGAGAGCGCCGGCTTGCGGCGCGACTCCCGGTAGAAGAGGACCTGCCGCTTGTCGGTGATCCCCAGCGGCCCCCAGTTGGGCGACTGGAAGGTCCCGGCCTCCTCGGTGTGGGTCTTCACCACCTCCGCCCCCTGGACGATCCGCTCGTCCATGATGACCATGGTCCCCCGCCCCCGCGACTCCGGAGACGCGGCCACCTCCACCGCGCTCATCAGGTTGAGGGGACCGTCCCACGACAGCTCCGAGGAGTTCCGCATCGCTCCGGTCACCGCCACCGGGATCTCCGGCGGAAGGGAACGGTCCAGGAGGTACGCCGTTTCCTCGATGGTGTCGGTGCCGTGAGTCACCACCACCCCGTCCGCGCCGTCCCCCATGGCGCGAAGGATCTCCGCGCGCAGCTCCCACATCCGCTCGATGGTCATGTGCGGACCCGGGTACCGCCCGAACTCCCGCACCTCCACGTCGGCTACCTCCTCGACTCCCGGCACCGCCCCCAGGATCTCGCCCCCGGAGAGGCGGGGCACCGCTCCGCCGCGCTCCGGGTCCACCCGCATGGAGATGGTCCCGCCCGTGGCGATGAGGACCACGCGGGGGAGGCGGCCGCCCCTACCCACAGAGCACGCTCCCTCCGTTCACGTTCAGGATCTCCCCGGTAACGTGCCGCGCCAGCGCCGAGCAGAGGAAGACGATGGGCCCCGCCACGTCGTCCGCGCTGGCGATCCGCCCCAGCGGGATGGCGCGCTCGATCTCCTCCCGGCGCGCGGCCATGGGGCGCTCCACCATCTCGGTGTCGATCCACCCCGGGGCCACGCAGTTCACCGTGATGTCCCGGGGCGCCAGCTCCACCGCCACGCTCTTGGTGAACGAGATGACCGCGCCCTTGCTGGCGGCGTAGTCCGCGTGGAACGCCTCCCCGCGCTGCCCGGCGGTGGAGGAGACGATCACGATGCGCCCGCCGTCCGCCAGGGAGCGGGCGGCCAGGCGGACGCTGTAGAACACCGAGGTCAGGTTGACCTCCAGCGTGCGCAGCCACTGCGCGTCCGTCATGGAGGCCACCGGCACCTCGTCGGGGATCCAG
>DATAAL010000091.1:0-7389 GCA_036260145.1 Longimicrobiaceae bacterium
GGCCCGGTCGCCGGGGAGCAGGGGGCGCGGGCGGTCGGTGGGCAGCGCCAGGAGCGGGGGGGCAGCGGCGAGGCGCTGGCGCCACCACCGGACCTGGGCGTCCAGGGTCTCGCCGGAGAGCCGGGCGCGCTGCCAGAGGGCGTAGTCGGCGTACTGCACCGGCAGGGGTGCCAGGGCGGGCGCGCGTCCCTCCAGGCGCGCAGCGTACAGCTCGGAGACCTCGCGCACCAGCACTCCCATGCTCCACCCGTCACTGACCACGTGGTGCATACTCACCAGCAGCCCGTGCTCCTCCTCCCCCACCGCCACCAGCGTGGTGCGCAGCAGCGGACCCCGCGCCAGATCGAACGGCCGCGCCGCATCTTCCGCGGCGAGGCGGCCCAGCTCTCGCTCCCGCGCGCCTGTCGAGAGGCTACGCAGGTCCACCACGGGCAGCGGGTGCGGCCCGGCGGGGCGGATCACCTGTACCGGCTCGCCGTCCACCGTGGCGAAGACGGTGCGCAGCGCCTCGTGGCGGCGGACCACGACGGAGAGGGCGCCGGAGAGTGCCCGCACGTCCAGGGAGCCGCGCAGGCGCAGCGGGAAGGGCATGTGGTAGGCGGCGCTCCCCGGCTCCAGGCGGTCGATGAACCAGAGCCGCTGCTGCGCGAAGGAGAGCGGCAGCGGGGCACCGTCCCGCGGGGAGGGAAGGAGCGGCGGCGCCTGGCGTGCGGCATCCTCTCGCAGCAGTGTCTCGACCCGTCCGGCCAGCCCGGCGACGGTGGGCGCCTCGAAGAGGGCGCGCAGGGGCAACTCCACGCCGAAGCCCTGGCGGATCCGGGAGACGACGCGGGTGGCCAGGAGGGAGTGGCCGCCGAGGGCGAAGAAGTCCTCGGTCGTCCCGACACGCTCCAGGCCCAGCACCTCGGCCCAGATCCCCGCCAGCATCTCCTCCGTGGGCGTGCCGGGCCCCCTGTACGCTCCCTCGTCACCGGCGAGATCCGGCGCAGGAAGCGCCTTGCGGTCGACCTTGCCGTTGGGGGTCAGCGGCAGCGCCCCCAGCACGACCACCGCAGAGGGCACCATGTACTCGGGGAGCCGCTCCATGAGATGGGCGCGCAGCTCCTCCGTGGTAGGCGCGCTGTCCCCGCCCACCACGAAGGCGGCCAGGCGCGTCCCGCCGGGAGCCTCCTGCGCCACCACCACCGCCTCCCGCACCCGCGGGTGCCTCTCCAGCACGGCCTCGATCTCCCCCAGCTCGATGCGGAAGCCCCGCACCTTCACCTGCCAGTCGGTGCGCCCGAGGTAGTCCACCTCGCCGGACGGGAGCCAGCGTACCCGGTCTCCCGACCGGTACAGGCGCCCCCCCGCCTCCGGGCTGAAGGGATCGGGGACGAACCTCTCCGCGGTCAGCTCGGGCCGTCCCAGGTAGCCGCGCGTCACCCCCGCGCCGCCCACGTACAGCTCCCCCGCCACCCCCGTGGGCACGGGATTGCCGTACCGGTCCAGCACGTAAATCCACACGTTGGCTACGGGGCGGCCGAGCGTCACCCGATGGCCGGGGTGCACCCGCCGCGCGGTGGTGTTGACGGTGGCCTCCGTAGGACCGTAGTGGTTCCAGAGCGCCACGTCGGGGAAGAGCGCGAAAGTCCGCTCCGCCAGCTCCGCGCTCACCGCTTCGCCACCCAGCAGCACCGCTTCCAGCCCCTCCGGCCGGGCGACCTCTCCCGAGCGGACCAGCTCCAGCATCGCACTCCACAGCGAGGGGACGCCGCCGAAGGAGGTGCGCTCGCGCGTGCCCAAGGCTTCCAGCAGGGCCCCGGGGTCGGCCACCGTCTCTTCCGGGAGCACCCATACGGGCTCGCCGCGCAGCAGCGGCGGGAAGAGCTGCCGCACGTGCGCGTCGAAGCTGAGGCGGCTGACCATCGGAAGCGCGAAGCCCCGGTCGCCCAGCACCGCGCGGTCGAACCAGCGCAGGTAGTTGAGCACGTTGCGGTGCTCCACCAGCACGCCCTTGGGAGTCCCGGTGGACCCGGAGGTGTAGATCACGTAGGCCACGTTCTCCGGCAGCGCGCCGCTCTCCGGCGCACTCTCCGGCTCCCCGAGGGTGGCCTCCGCCTCCAGGGCGAGCGTTTCCACCCCGCCGGGTATCACCGGCGCGCCGGCGCGGGCGAGAACCATGCGGATTCCGGCGTCTTCCAGGACCTGGCGGAGCCTCTCGGCCGGGGCGCCGGGGTCGAGCGGCACGTAGGCGCCGCCGGCCTTGAGCACGCCCCAGACCCCCACCACGGCCTCGGCGGAGCGGTCGGCCCAGAGCCCTACCCGCACTTCGGGGCCGACGCCGCGACGGCACAGGGCGTGGGCGACGCGGTTCGCGCGCCGCTCCAGCTCCGCGTACGTCAGCACCTCCGCTCCCGCGACGACGGCGGGCGCGTCCGGGGTCCGCGCCGCCTGCGCGGCGAAGGCGTGGTGCAGGCACGGCTCCGAGGCGTACGGAGCCGCGGTGGCGTTCCACTCCGCCAGGAGCCGGGCGCGCTCGGCGGCGGGGAGCACCTCCGCCTCGCCCACGCCCCGGGCGGGATCGCGGACGACCGCTTCCAGCAGCGTGGCGAGGTGCTGCAGCATCCGGTCGATGGTGGCCGGGTCGAAGAGGTCGGCCCGGTACACCAGCGCGCCCTCCAGCGTCCCCTCCGTCTCAGTGAGGCCGAGGCTCAGGTCGAAGCGGGCTGTCTCCCGTCCCTCCGGGATCGGCTCCGCCACCAGACCTCCGAGCCGGAGCTCCCCGGCGGGGGCGTTCTGCAGCGAGAACATCACCTGGAAGAGCGGGGAGTGCGTGAGGGAGCGCTTCACCCCCAGCTCCTCCACCAGCCGCTCGAAGGGGACCTCCTGGTGCTGGTACGCCCCCAGCGTCCCTTCCCGCACCCGGCGGAGCAGCTCCGCGAAGGTGGGATCCCCCGAGAGGTCGGTCCGCAGCGCCAGCGTGTTGACGAAGAAGCCGAGCAGTCCTTCCGTTTCCACCCGCGTCCGCCCGGCGATGGGCGTGCCCACTACCACGTCCTCCTCGCCGGACCAGCGCGACAGCAGCGCCTGCCAGACGGCAAGGAGGGTCATGAAGAGCGTGGCGCCCTCGCGGCGAGCGAGGGAGCGCAGCCCGACGGCCAACTCCGCCGGCAGCACGATCGCGCGGCTGTCTCCACGGTCACTGTGCACCTGCGGACGCGGGCGGTCGGTGGGCAGCTCCAGGAGCGGGGGAGCACCGGCAAGATGGTCGCGCCACCACCGGACCTGCGCCTCCAGGGTCTCGCCCGAGAGCCAGGTGCGCTGCCAGAGGGCGTAGTCGGCGTACTGCACCGGCAGGGGTGCCAGCGCGGGCGCGCGTCCCTCCAGCCGCGCGGCGTACAGCTCGGAGACCTCGCGCACCAGCACTCCCATGCTCCACCCGTCACTGACCACGTGGTGCATACTCACCAGCAGCCCGTGCTCCTCCTCCCCCACCGCCACCAGCGTGGTGCGCAGCAGCGGACCCCGCGCCAGGTCGAACGGCCGCGCCGCATCCTCCACCACGAGCCGGCCCAGCTCTCGCTCCCTCCCGTCGTGCGCGATTCCGCGCAGGTCCACCACGGGCAGCGGGTGCGGCCCGGCGGGGCGGATCACCTGCACCGGTTCGCGGTCGGCCGTCGCGAAGACGGTGCGCAGCGCCTCGTGGCGGCAGACCACGGCGGAGACGGCGCCGGCCAGCGCCCGGACGTCCAGCCTGCCGCGCAGCCGCAGCGGGAAGGGCATGTTGTAGGCGCTACTGCCCGGCTGGAGCTGATCGATGAACCAGAGCCGCTGCTGGGCGAAGGAGAGCGGCAGCGCCGAGCCATCGCGCGGCACCGACACCAGCGGCGGAGCCTGCAATCCGGTTGCTTTTCTGCCTGCGGCATCCACTCTCTCCGCCAGGCTACCGACCGTAGGTGCCTCGAAGAGGGCGCGCAGCGGCAGCTCCACGGAGAACGCCTCCCGGATGCGGGAGGCCACCCGTGTCGCCAGCAGGCTGTGCCCGCCCAGGGTGAAGAAATCGTCCATCACCCCCACGCGCTCGGCCCCGAGCACCTCCGCCCAGATCCCCGCCAGCACCTCCTCCACCGGGCTCCGCGGCGTCACGTACGCCTCTCCCGAGGAGACCTCCGGCGCCGGCAGCGCCCGCCGGTCCACCTTCCCGTTCGGCAGCAGCGGCATGGCGTCGAGCACCACGAGCGCGCTCGGCACCATGTACTCCGGCACCCGTGCCTTCAGGTACGCCCGCAGCCCCAGGGGGGACACCTCCCCTTCCCCGTCCGGCACCACGTAGCCCACCAGCCGCCTCTCCCCCGGCGCGTCCTCCCGCGCCACCACCACCGCCTCCCGCACCGAGGCGTGCTCCCGCAACGCTGCCTCGATCTCCCCCAGCTCCACCCGGAACCCCCGGATCTTGACCTGGAAGTCCACCCGCCCCAGGTACTCCAGCTCGCCCGAGACCAGCCACCGCGTCCGGTCTCCCGTCCGGTACAGCCGTGTTCCCGCCTCGCCGCTGAAGGCGTCCGGCACGAACCTCTCTCCCGTCAGCTCCGGTCGCCCCAGGTACCCCCGCGCCAGCTGCGCCCCCCCCAGGTACAGCTCCCCCGGCACCCCCACCGGCACCGGCTCCCCCGCCCCGTCCAGCACATAGGCCCGCACGTTCCCCACCGGCCGCCCGATCGGCACCGTCCACCCCCCCTGCTCTGCAAGGGCGACCGCCGCCGTCGCGTCGATGCACACTTCCGTCGGACCATACAGGTTCACCACCTCCGCCTCCAGCGCCGCCCGCCCCCGCGCCGCCAGCTCCGCGCTCAGCGCCTCGCCTCCGCAGTAGACCCGCCGCACCGTCGTGACCCTGGTCAGATCCTCCTCCAGCAGCGCGGCGAAGAGCGAGGGGACGAACTGCACCACCGTGATCCCCTCCTCCTCCAGGGCTCGCGCCAGGCGGGCGGGCTCGCGGTGCGCCCCCGGCTCGGCCAGCACCAGCCGCGCCCCGCAGAGCAGCGGCGCCCAGAACTCCCACACCGAGGCGTCGAAGCTGAAGGGCGTCTTCTGCAGCACGCGGTCGTCCGGCGTGAGCGGGAAGGCGGCCTGCATCCACTGCATGTGGTTGCTCAGCGCCCCGTGGGGAACCAGCACGCCCTTCGGACGGCCGGTGGAGCCGGAGGTGTAGATCACGTACGCCGCGTTCTCCGCATCGACCATCACCTCGGCGACGTCGTCGTCGCCGTCGGCCTCGGCGAGGAGCGCCTCCAGGGAGTAGGGGTCCACCGCACCAGCCGGGAGGAGGTCGCGCAGGGCGTCCTGCACCAGCAGGGCGGCGCAGGCGGAGTCCTTCAGCAGGTAGGCGAGGCGCTCGGCGGGATAGGTGGGGTCGAGTGGCAGGTAAGCCGCGCCCGCCTTGAGGATGCCGAGCAGGGCGACGACCAGCTCGGGGGAGCGGTCGGCGAGGAGGGCGACACGGGCCTCGGGGCCAACGCCGCGGCGGCGCAGGGCACGGGCGAGGCAAGAGGCGCGACGGTCTAGCTCCGCGTAGGTGATCTGCTCGTCGCGGAAGGAGAGGGCGACGGCGTCAGGGGTGCGCTGGGCCTGCAGACGGAAGAGCCGGTGGACGGGAAGCCGGGGGTAGCTGGCGGCAGTCGCGTTCCATGCTTCCAGCACCTGTGCGCGCTCGGCTTCCCGCAGCAGCGAGATCCGCGAGAGGCGGCGCTCCGGGTCCGCGGCTACTTCTTCCAGTACGCGGGCGTAATGGTCGAGCAGGCGCGCCATGCTCGCGCGCTCCCACAGCTCGCGCCGGTAGGCGAGCGCGCCCTGGAGAGCCTCTCCCGCTTCCCCCAGCCCCAGACTCAGGTCGAACTTCGCCGCCACTTCTCCCACACCCAGGGGCTCTACCTCCATGCCTGCCAGCCCCGGCGCCCCCCGCGCGCTGTCCTGCAGCGCGAACATCACCTGAAAGAGGGGTGTGTGCGAAAGACTCCTCTCCGGCGCCAGCTCCTCCACCAGCTTCTCGAAGGGGACCTCCTGGTGCTGGTACACCCCCAGCGTTCCCTCCCGTACCCGGCGGAGCAGCTCCGCGAAGGTGAGATCTCCCGAGAGGCTGGTGCGTAGCGCCAGAGTGTTGACGAAGAAGCCGATCAGCCCCTCCGTCTCCAGCCGGTTCCGCCCGGCGATGGGGGTACCCACCACCACGTCCTCCTGGCCGCTGTAGCGCGACAGGAGGAACTGCCAGGCGGCGAGCAGCATCATGAAGGACGTCACCCCCTCGCGCCGTGCCAGCGCCTGCAGCGCCTGCCAGGTCTCCGGCGCCAGTGCGAAGGGGACGCTCTCTCCGCGCGAGCCCTGTGCCCGCGAGCGTGGACGGTCCGTGGGCAGCTCCAGGAGCGGGGGGGCACCGGCGAGACGCTCGCGCCACCACCGGACCTGGGCGTCCAGGGTCTCACCAGTGAGCCGTGTGCGCTGCCAGAGGGCGTAGTCGGCGTACTGCACCGGCAGGGGCGGCAGGGCGGGTGCGTGCCCCTCCACGTACGCCGCGTACAGCTCGGAGACCTCGTGGACCAGCACCTCCATGCTCCACCCGTCGCTGACCATGTGGTGCATGGTCACCAGCAACCCGTGCTCCTCCTCCCCCGTTACCACCAGTGTTGTCCGCAGCAGAGGACCCCGCGCCAGGTCGAACAGCCGTGCCGCATCTTCCGCGACGAGCCGGCCCAGCTCTCGCTCCCTCCGATCGTGCGCGATTCCGCGCAGGTCCACGACGGGAAGCGGATGCGGCACGGCGGGGCGGATCACCTGCACCGGCTCGCCGTCTGTCGTGGCGAACACGGTGCGCAGCGCCTCGTGGCGGCGGACGATGTCGGAGAGTGCGTTGGCCAGCGCCCACACGTTGAGCCTGCCGCGCAGACGCAGCGGGAAGGGCATGTTGTAGGCGGCGCTGCCTGGCTCCAGGCGGTCGGTGAACCACAGCCGCTGCTGGGCGAAGGAGAGGGGGAGCGCCGAGCCGTCGCGTAGCACTGGCACCAGTGGCACCTGCTGCCGTGCGGCCTCCTCTCGCAGCAACGTCTCGACCCGTCCGGCCAGGCCGGCGACGGTGGGCGCCTCGAAGAGAGAGCGCAGGGGCAGCTCCACGCCGAACGCCTGGCGAACCCGGGAGACGACGCGGGTGGCCAGGAGGGAGTGGCCGCCGAGGGTGAAGAAGTCCTCAGTGACGCCGACGCGCTCCAGGCCCAGCACCTCGGCCCAGATCCCCGCCAGCACCTCCTCCACCGGGCTCCGCGGCGTCACGTACGCCTCTCCCGAGGAGACCTCCGGCGCCGGCAGCGCCCGCCGGTCCACCTTCCCGTTCGGCAGCAGCGGCATGGCGTCGAGCACCAC
>DATAAL010000092.1:0-7383 GCA_036260145.1 Longimicrobiaceae bacterium
CTCACCTAGCAAAGGGTCTGGAGTCCGGCCCTTCGCAACAACCGTTCCGGATACCGGCCGGGTGGGGTGGTGGAGACGGCGCCGAGCGAGTACCATTCCGCTCCTCGGTGCGGCCCGGCGCGTCCGGAAGCCGTCGGCGGCCGCAGAGCCGGCCGCGTCTCGAACGCTGCAAGATGAGCAAGTACCTTCCCGGAGTGGGGCTCGCCGCCGCCATCGGCCTCGCGGCGTGGGGGATCCAGCGGGTGGAGGAGCGGGTGGTGGGGCACGCGGTGATCGAGGCGCTGGTGATCGCCATCCTCCTCGGCACGGTGGTCCGGACCTTCTGCGCTCCGGGTCCGCGCTGGGCGCCGGGGATCGACCTCACGGCCAAGTGGATCCTGGAGGTGGCCATCGTCCTCCTAGGAGCCTCGGTGGACCTCCCCGCCCTGCTCCGCGGCGGGCCCGCGCTGGCGGCGCTGGTGGTGACGGCGGTCTTTCTGGGGATCGCGACGGGTGTTGCCATCGGGCGGGCGCTGGGGCTGTCGCCGGAGCTTTCCGTGCTGGTGGCATGCGGCAATGGGATCTGCGGGAACTCCGCGATCGCGGCGGTGGCGCCGGTGATCGGAGCCGAGCGGGAGGAGGTGGCTTCGTCGATCGCGTTTACCGCGGTAGTGGGGGTGATCGTGGTGCTCACCCTTCCTCTGCTGATCCCCCTCCTGGGGCTCTCGCACTACCAGTACGGGGTCCTGGCGGGGATGACGGTGTACGCCGTCCCGCAGGTGCTGGCGGCCACCTTTCCGGTGAGCACGCTGAGCGGACAGGTGGGGACGCTGGTGAAGCTGATGCGGGTCCTCCTCCTGGGTCCGACGGTGCTGTTCTTCGCCCTTCGCCGCGGTCGCCGCGGGGAGGGCGCGCGCCTATCGATCGGTCGCGTCCTGCCCTGGTTCGTCGTCGGCTTCCTATTTCTGGCCGTGCTCCGCTCGCTGGGGATCCTCCCCGCGCAGGTGGCGGAGCCCGCCCGAGAGGTGTCGCGCTGGCTCACCGTGGCCGCCATGGCGGCGCTGGGGCTGGGCGTGGACGTCCGGGACCTGGGACGGGTCGGACGCCCCGTCGCGCTGGCAGCCGGCCTGTCGCTCGTCTTCCTGGTGGTTCTGGCCGCCGGACTGATCAGGGGGCTGGGGATCGGGTGAGGCCGGGTTTCGAGCGCGGGACGCGCTCCGGCCGGGTGATACCCAAACAAAACACCCCCGGGCGAACTCCCAGGGGGTGCCTCATGAGTACCGGGCGGGGGACTCGAACCCCCACGCCTTGCGGCGAACGATTTTGAGTCGTTTGCGTCTACCGATTCCGCCAGCCCGGCGCAACCACTTCCAGGGAGAAAAGATAACCCTTCCGGCGGCAACCTTCAAGCGTTTCCGCGCTACTCCCCGTGCGCATCCAGGAGCTGGAGCGCATATACCGCGCGCCTGAACGCCCGCTCCGGATCTCCGGTGAGGACCGCCTCCCGGGCCCAGCGCAGCAGGTGCTCCACCCGCCTGCGGTCGGTGGAGGGTAGCTCCCTCTCGCGCACCGCCGCCTCCACCCGGGCGAACACCCGCAGCGCCACGGCACCGGGTGCCTGCTCCCGTGCGGCCGACGCGGCGAGCGCCAGGTGGCGGACGGCCTCCAGCGTGTCCGCCCGGGCCAGCGCCTCCGCCGCCTCCGCCCGCGCCGCGCGCACCTCGGCGAGCGCCGCCTCCACCTCCGGGAGCGGAGCCGCCTGGACCGCCGCCTCCGCCTCCCCGACCCACCCGTCCACCCCGTCGATCGCGCGGAGGACCGTCATCCGGTCGGGCACCTCCGAGAGAGACTCCACTGCCGCCCGCGCCGCTTCCTCCTCCGCGCGGATGGCACCCTCCAGATCTCCCCGGCGCCGCAGTATTCTCGCCTCATCGCGCAACTCCCGGACCCGCCGCTCCACCGCGGAAACGGGTCCCCTGCGCGGCGCGACGAACGGGAGCCAGGTGGCGGCGTCGGGGAGAGCTTCCGGCGGGGTGATCGCCACCCAGAGCCGTCCCCCCGCGGGGTGCGCCTGTGTCGACGGCCCCGTCAGGTCGTCCCGGCAGGCAGCGACCGCGAGGGAGCAGCAGAGCAGCACGATGACTGTACGGGCCGTCGATCCGAACCAGGAACGGCGCATGGAGTCAGGGGAAAAACGGGAATGGCGGCTTCGGGAGGCACCCGCAAGGTACACACGCGAGCCCCCGGGGTCAAGCCGGACCGAGCCTGCTTGACACCCCTTCCGCGCCCGGGATAGGTTGAGAAATGAACGTTCGATCGAATGACTTCACCCCGGCGCGAGCATGACGGAAGCACGAACCGCCTACGACGAGAAGCTCGAAAGCATCCTTCGCACCGCGGCGCAGATCTTCGCGGAGAAGGGATACCACCAGGCGAGCATCCGCGACATCGCCCGGGCCACCCGCGTGAGCCTTTCAGGCCTCTACTACTACTTCAGCAGCAAGGAGGAGCTCCTCTTCCTGATCCAGGACCACGCCTTCGGCACCCTGGACGAGACGCTGGACCGATTGCTGCAGGGCGTGGAGGACCCGATCCGCAAGCTCCGCCTCCTGATGGAGAACCACCTCCGCTACTTCGTCAACAACATGGCGGAGATGAAGGTGCTCTCCCACGAGGCGGAATCGCTGACGGGGGAGCTCCGGGAGCGGGTGAACGCGCGCAAGCGCCGCCTCACCGAGCGGGTCATGGGCATCCTGGAGGAGCTGGACCCCGGGAACGGGATCGACCTGCGCGTGGCCACCTTCTCCCTCTTCGGGATGATGAACTGGCTGTACAGCTGGTACCGGCCGGACCGTGACCTCCCCGTTGAGCGGCTCGCGGAGGACATGAGCCGCCTCTTTCTCGGCGGGTTCCTGCGCGACGGCTCCACCGTCCCGGCGGCGGCGCTGGAAGCGGCTCCCGGCGAGCAGAACCCCTCGATCTGGCGGTCCCAGACCGACTGATCGTTCACAATCGCCCCGTACCACACCACACCTGGAGAGACGATGGCTACTGCGACTGCTGACATCGCGAGCGAGACTTCCACGAGGACGCTGGTCCACTACGAGGTGCGCGACGGCATCGCCATCTTCACCCTGGACGACCCTCCGGCGAACACCTACACGCACGAGATGATGCGCCAGCTCGACGAGGCCATCCTCCGGGCGCGCTTCGACACCTCCGTGGACGTGATCGTCATCACCGGGCAGGGCGAGAAGTTCTTCTGCGCCGGGGCGAACATCAACATGCTCCAGCAGGCGGACCCCACCTGGAAGTACTACTTCTGCCTGCACGCCAACGAGACGCTCCTCCGCCTGGAGCACACCCCCAAGCTGGTGATCGCCGCGCTGAACGGGCACACCGTGGGCGGCGGGCTGGAGATCGCGATGGCGGCGGACCTGCGCCTCGCCCGGCGCGGCGCCGGGAAGACAGGGCTCCCGGAGGTGGCGCTCGGGGTGCTCCCCGGGACCGGCGGCACGCAGCGCCTCACCAAGCTGGTGGGGACCAGCAGGGCCATCGAGCTGATGGCCGAGGGGCGCAACTTCGACTTCGAGGAGGCGGAGCGCCTGGGGATCGTCAACCAGGTGATCGACGCCGACTCGCGCGACACCTTCCTGGACCAGGTGCTGGCGTACGCCCGCCAGTTCACCCGCCCGGGGAAGGCCGCCCTCGCCGTGGGGAACATCAAGCGCTCCTGCCAGAGCGGCGCAGAGCTGCCGCTGGAGCAGGGGCTGGCGCTGGAGCGCGAGCTGCAGGCCCTCCTCTTCAACTCGGCCGACGCCAAGGAGGGGCTGAGCGCCTACGTGGAGAAGAGGACGGCGTCGTTCACCGGGAGGTAACGCACGGCGGCGGGCGACGGGGGCGGGAGCGCCGGGCGCGTGGATGCGCCGGGAGGCTCCCTCCCCCGCTTCTTTACTTCTGGGAACCGAGACATGGCGACTGAGCTACAGACGGAAATCCCTGAGGGGAAGCTCTACATCGGCGGGGAGTGGCAGGATGCCGCCTCCGGAAGGGCCTTCGAGACGGTCAACCCCGCCACCGGCGAGACGCTGACGCAGGTGGCGGAAGCGGACGCGGAGGACGTGGACCGCGCCGTACGCGCCGCGCGCGCGGCCTTCGAGAACGGGAAGTGGGCGGGGATGTCCGGCCGGGAGCGCGGGAAGATCCTGTACCGCATGGCGGAGATCATCGAGTCTCGACTCGACGAGCTGGCACGGCTGGAGACGCTGGACAACGGCAAGCCGTTCCGCGAGGCGCGCGCCTTCGACATCAGGGACTCCGCGGAGTGCTTCCGCTACTACGCCGGGTGGGCGGACAAGATCGAGGGGGAGGTGATCCCGGTCTCCGGGAGCTACCTGAACTACACCCGCCGGGAGCCGGTAGGGGTGTGCGGGCAGATCATCCCCTGGAACTACCCCTTCCAGATGGCGGCGTGGAAGGTGGCCCCGGCGCTCGCGTGCGGGAACACCGTGATCCTGAAGCCGGCCGAGCAGACGCCGCTCACTGCGCTGGAGCTGGCCCGCATCGGCGAGGAGGCGGGGCTCCCCCCCGGGGTGCTCAACGTGGTCCCCGGCTTCGGGGAGACGGCGGGCGCGGCGCTGGTGGGGCACCCCGACGTGGACAAGATCGCCTTCACCGGCTCGACCGCGGTCGGGAAGCTGATCCAGCGCGAGGCCGCGGCGACGCTCAAGAAGGTGTCGCTGGAGCTGGGCGGGAAGAGCCCCAACATCGTCCTGGCGGATGCGGACCTGGACGCCGCCGTCAAGGGTGCCACCATGGCGATCTTCTACAACACGGGCCAGGCGTGCACGGCGGGCTCCCGCCTGCTGGTGGAGGAGCGGGTGCACGACGAGTTCGTGGAGAAGCTGGTGGCCCGCGCCCGGGGGATGAGTCCCGGCGATCCCTTCGACGCCAGGGCGCGGATGGGTCCGCTGGTCTCGCAGGAGCAGCTCGACCGGGTGCTGGGATACATCGAGAAGGGGCGCTCGGAGGGGGCGGAGCTGGTGCTGGGCGGCGACCGGCCGGAGGTGAACGGCGGGCGGGGCTTCTTCCTGAACCCCACCGTCTTCGACCGGGTGGACCCCGGGATGACCATCGCCCGGGAGGAGATCTTCGGCCCGGTCCTGGCGGTCACCACCTTCCACGACGTGGAGGAGGCGGTGGAGATCGGGAACCGGACGGAGTACGGCCTGGCCGCGGCGGTGTGGACGCGCGACGTGGGGAAGGCGCACCGGATCGCGCACGCCCTGCGCGCCGGGACAGTGTGGATCAACATGTACCACGCGCTCGACGTGGGCGTCCCCTTCGGCGGGTACAAGCAGTCCGGGTACGGCCGGGAGCTGGGGAAGTACGCGCTCGACCTGTACACGCAGGTGAAGAGCGTCTGGGTGAACCTGGGATGACCGACGCGTACATCGTCGACGCCTGTCGCACCCCCGTGGGACGCTACGGGGGCGCGCTGGCTTCCGTGCGCCCGGACGACCTGGCCGCCACGGTGGTCCGGGCGGTGGTGGAGCGCACCGGGATCGACCCGTCCACCGTGGACGACGTGATCTTCGGGTGCGCCAACCAGGCCGGGGAGGACAACCGCAACGTCGCCCGCATGGCCTGGCTCCTGGCGGGGTTCCCCGTCTCGGTGGCCGGGCAGACGGTGAACCGGCTCTGCGGCTCCGGGCTGCAGGCGGTGCGCGGTGCCTTCCATGCCATCCGCGCGGGCGAGGGGGAGGTGTTCGTCGCGGGAGGGGTGGAGAGCATGTCCCGCGCCCCCTGGGTGATGCTCAAGCCGACCGAGGGGTTCCCGCGCGGGGTGCCGGAGATGGCCGACTCGCTTCTGGGGTGGCGCTTCGTGAACCCCCGGATGCCGAAGGAGTGGACGGTCTCCCTGGGTGAGACGGCGGAGATCGTTGCGGAGGAGTACGGGGTGACCCGGGAGGACCAAGACGCCTTCGCGCTCGCCAGCCAGCAGCGCGCCGCGGCCGCCATCGCCGCGAGGCACTTCGAGGGGGAGATCGTCCCGGTGGAGATCCCCCAGCGCAAGGGCGCGCCCGTGGTGGTGCGGGACGACGAGCACCCCCGCCCGGACACCTCGGCCGAGTCGCTGGCGGCGCTCAGGCCGGCGTTCCGGAAGGAGGGGGGGACGGTGACCGCCGGGAACTCGTCGGGGCTGAACGACGGGGCGTCGGCGCTCCTGGTGACCTCCCGCGAAGCGGCGGAGCGCGCGGGGCTCCGGCCCCTGGCGCGGATCGTCGCCAGCGACGTGGCGGGGGTGGAGCCGCACCGCATGGGGATCGGGCCGGTCCCGGCCACGCGCAAGGCCCTCCGGCGCGCGGGGCTGGAGATCGGCGACATCGGCCTGGTTGAGATCAACGAGGCCTTCGCCGCGCAGTCGGTGGCCTGCATCCGCGAGCTGGGGGTAGACCCGGAGATCGTCAACGTGTCCGGAGGCGCGGTGGCGACGGGGCACCCCCTGGGCTCATCGGGGGCGCGGATCCTGACCACGCTGGTGCACGAGATGCGGCGGCGGGAGGTGCGCTACGGCCTGGCGACCATGTGCATCGGTGTGGGACAGGGGATCTCGATGATCGTCGAACGGGTAGCGTAAGCGGCTCGATAAATCGCGCAGCTCTGCGTTGCCCTGCGGGCGGCTCCCTGCGACGTACGTGAAGTACGTCTCGGTCGCCGTCCTCGGGCGCCCGGGGTACCCGCATAGCGGGTCGCTGCACGATTTCTCTTCTCCGAACCATCCAGGTTTGAAGAGAGATCTTGAAAACGACAGAAACGACCGGGACGGACACGGTCCTCCTCCGGAAGGAGGGCGCGGTGGCGTGGATCACCCTCAACCGCCCCGACCGGCTCAACGCCTTCGCCGGGAGCATGCGCGACGACCTGCACGACGCCGTCGTGGCCGCTGCGGATGACCCGACGACGCGGGTGATCGTCATCACCGGGGCGGGGCGCGGCTTCTGTACCGGGGCGGATGTGGAGGTGATGTCGGACCTCCTGGCGCGCGGCGACGCCGAGACCTTCGAGCGCTACGTGGAGGCGGGGATGCGGGTGGTGCGGCGCATCCGCGCCGTCCCCCAGCCGGTGATCGCCGCCGTCAACGGCCCGGCCGCGGGGGCGGGCGCGTCGCTGGCGGTCGCCTGCGACCTGCGGGTGGCCTCGGAGCGGGCGTCGATCGGCTTCACCTTCAACCGCATCGGGCTGCACCCCGACTGGGGCGCCACCTACTTCCTCCCCCGCCTGGTGGGCGCCGGACGCGCGGCGGAGCTGGTGTACAGCGCGCGGATGGTGGAGGCGGCGGAGGCGGAGCGGATCGGCCTGTTCCAGAGGGTCTTCCCGGAGGCGGAGTTCGAGGAGTCGGTC
>DATAAL010000093.1:0-2363 GCA_036260145.1 Longimicrobiaceae bacterium
ATCACCGCAGACGAGGAGGTGCGCATGCCATACTATGACCGGGGTTTCGGCCCGAGCCGCGGCGCGGGCTCCATGGGTGGACGGCGGTCCGGGGCGTACGACCGGACAGTGGGCGCCTGGTGGGGTTACGGCCGTGACTACGGCCGCGGCGCATACGGCGGTGGATACCCGGAGTACGGCGGGTATCCGGGCTCCGGACGGGAGGGGATGTACTACGGCGGGGGGCAGGTCGGCGGAGGCGGGGGAGACCGCTACTCCTCCGGCGGCCGCCCCGGGGGGTACGGGTACGGCGGCGGAATGCGCGGCGGCAGCGCCCCCGGGCGTGGGCGCCCCCACGTCGGCAGGCCATGGCACCCGGAGCGGTACGACACGGGGTACATGGGAGGTTACACCCGCGGGTACGACCGCGGCATCATCTCCGAGCGGGTGGAGAGGACCTCGCGTTACGACGCCGGCTTCGCGCGGGAGCCCTTCATGCCCGAGGCGGCCTACCTGCGCCACCCGGAGTACGACCGCCCGCCATCCTTCCACCAGGAGCGGTGGGAGCAGCCGGGGCGATACCAGATCCACCGCGAGAAGATGAGCGACGAGGAGATCCAGCAGGAGGTGCGGCAGCGGCTGTACCAGGACAGCTGGCTCCACGCGGACGAGATCGAGGTGGACGTACGCGAGGGCGTGGTCACCCTCCGCGGTGAGGTGGGCGACTTCCTGGAGGCCCGCTACGCCTGGGACGACGCCTGGGAGACCGAGGGGGTGCGCGGGGTGATCAACAACCTCACGGTCCGCACGGACGTCCCGGCGGAGGAGACCCACGGCGACATGTTCGCGCAGGACGCGGGGGATGATTCGGCTGGTAGGGGTTCCTGACGGTAGTCCGGCCGGCGCGCAGGGGCCGCTACAGAGCCCCGGATGCACGGCGGCCCTCACCCAGCTCACCTCGGGCTCGCCACCCTCTCCCAAGTCTGGGAGAGGGAAGCAACGGCCGCCCCCACCCGGCGCTACGCGCCACCCTCCCCCGTGCCGGGGGAGGGACATGTCCACGGTGAAGGCGCCCTCCATACGGACGTTCTCCCCTCCACCCTTGTGGGGGAGGGGCCGCGGGTGGGGGTGTGTTGACCAGAACCCCTCCCCCGCAAACCAGACGGGAGAGGGGTTCAAGCACGGGACCAGCCAGACGGCCGCCTAGTGCGCCTCCTCCGAGCCGTACCCGTCCGGCAGAGGACGGTCCGGCGGCTCGTACGGAGCACCCTCCTCGATCGCCTGCTGCACGTCCCGGGTCCCGTAGGTCTGCACTTCCAGGTTCTCCATCAGGTGGCTTGCCGTATCCTCCTGGTTCATGATGCCGCCGCCCAGGTGGTCGTCCAGCTCCTGCTCGTACACCAGCGCCTCGTCGATAGCCTCGGGAACGTCCCCCCTCACCAGTTCGTCGACCACCAGGTGGTTGGTGAAGTTCGAGATCCCCAGCGCCTCCACAATGATCTTCTCCGCCACCTGCTTCTCACCGTCCGTCCCGACACGCCCGGAGAGGGTGACATGGCCGTCCCTGACCTCCACCTCCATCCAGTCGGGGTCGATGTTGGGGTACTCCCTGAGCTGCTGGACCACGACGTCGTAGATCTCGTCGTCCGTCATGGTCGAGAAGTCGAAGAACAGGTCGCCGAAGTCACGAGCCATTGAGGCCTCCCCTGCGGTCAGAAGTGCAGCGCCGCTCCGAGGGAGATCGAGAAGTTGTGCGTCCACTCCGAGGCGCTCCTCACGCTGGACGGACGGAGCCCCGGAGGAACCTCGATCTTCCACAGTCGGTCCCGTCCCTCCAGCCGGACGGAGAGGCGCTCGGTCGGAAACCAGTCCGTTCCGATCCCGAATCCTACCGCAAACGCGGGGCCGAAGTCGTAGCGCGCCGCCGCCGTCACCTCCTCGTCCGCGTCCGAGCCGCGGTTCAGGTCCGCCACCAGGCCGCCGGTCCCCACCAGGAACGGGGCGATCCCGTGCCAGGTGCGCTGTCCCGTGAGGCTGAAGACCAGCCCCGCTTCCCCCATGAGGAGCGCCACGTCCGCCGTTCCGACCTCCTGCGGGACGGCCGGGTCGGAGCCGGTCGCGGTCCCCGGCGCGTACACCTTGCGCTCGGTGGGGCCGAATCCCACCCGCGCCTCGCCGGCGAGGGGCCCGGCGAAGCGGAACCCGTACTGGAGCCCCACCAGCGGCGCGGACCGGGGGCCCAGCTCGATGTCGGTCTCGTTGATCCCCACCGAGGGGTTGGAGAAGAGGTAACCCGCGAAGGCGCCCGCCCACTGCCGGGTCTCGATGTACCGGATGGGTGAGGGGATGGTCTGCGCCCGGAGGGCGGAGGCTCCCCCGCACAG
>DATAAL010000094.1:0-13375 GCA_036260145.1 Longimicrobiaceae bacterium
CGGCCCCCTGCGCAGGGGGCCGGACGGATCTTTTCGCCCCGGAAGGTCGGAGTTCCGTGAAGCTGTCGCCCGTCTACGTGGTCCTGCTCCTGACGCAGGTGATGTTCGCCACCCTTCCCGTCGCGGTGAAGGTGGCTCTCCACGACCTCTCCAGCCCCTCGCTCGCGCTGCTGCGCGTCACCGGCGGGGCGCTCCTCTTCGTCGCGCTGCACCGGGCGCTGGTGCGAGAACGGGTGCGCTCGCGCAGGGACTACGCGAGGCTGGCCGTGTACGCGCTCCTGGGGGTGGTGGCGAACCAGCTCCTGTACATCACGGCGCTGACCATGACCACGGCCACCGCCGCGCAGATGCTGCAGACGGCCGGCCCGGCGACCACGCTGCTGATCGCCATCCTCCTGGGACGGGAGAGCTCCTCCCCCGGAAAGTGGGTCGGGATCGGGCTGGCAGCGTCCGGGGCGCTGTACCTGGTGGGGGTGGAGCTGGGGTCGGGGAGCGCGCTGGGGAACCTGCTGGCGCTCCTGAACGTGGCGGCCTTCTCGCTGTACCTGGTGATCTCGCGCGACCTGGTGCAGCGCTACGACCCGCTGACGACCATCACCTGGGTGTTCGTCTTCGGCGTGGCCGGGATGGCGCCCTGGGGGATCCCGTCGCTGCTGGCGGAGCGCGGAGCCGTCTCGGGGAGTACCTGGACGGCGCTCGCCTGGATCATCGTGATCCCCACGGTGGCGGGGTACTACCTGAACGTGTGGGCGCTGCAGCGGGTGGAGTCCAGCGTGGTGGCGGTGTACGTGTACCTCCAGCCGGTGGTGACGGCGCTCCTGGCCGGACCGGTCCTGGGGGAGCGGCTCTCCCCGAGGCTCCTCCCCGCCGGGGCGCTGATCTTCGCGGGGGTGACGCTCAGTGCCTGGGCGGGCAGGCGGGCCAGGCGCCGCGCCAAGAAGCGCGTAGCGGACCAGCAGCACGTGGAGGCGTAGGGGCCGGCGGGTGGTGATCACCCGCCGTTCGAGACGAGCAGGCCGACCAGCGCTCCGATGGCGGCGCCTCCCAGGACGTATGGGGCGATGTCACCGACCCCACGGGGGCTTCCCTCCTCGGCTGCGACGAACACGAACAGGCCGCCGAGCGTTCCTCCGGCCAGCGCGCCGATCATGGGAGCCCGTTTCGAGGACGCCATTCGCGTGGCGAGCCGGTCTGCGGGGATGACCCGTTCCTCGTGGTACGCGGGCACCCCCGCTGCCGGCGGGACCACCGGGAGCCGGCGGGGGCCGACGGGAGCCACGGAGGCCGCCGGCTCGGGCCTCGACGGCTCCCCCGCGGAAGGAGCATCCTGCGCTCGTACCTCGCCAGCCAGGGCGCACGACGCAAGGACGAGCAGGGCGTGAACGTAGTGGGCGGCTTTCATGGCTTTCTTCCTGTCTTTCTTCGGATTCGGGAGCCGGTATGGCGGCGAGGGAACCGTCCTACGTCTCACCTGGGAAAGGATGCGAAGTAATCCAGCGCATCCCGGTACATTCCCGCGTGCGTGTCGCTGTTCCGCCAGCCCCGGAAGTACCGTCTCGTCCAGAAACACTCCTCTCCCGCGTAATATGCGGGGAGGACGCTGGGAATGCAGTCCACCAGCGTGGCCCAAGGCGAGCCGACGTTGCGGGTGGCGTACACGTCGACTGGCTCGTTGAAGTGCTGAGGTCCACAGATGTCGGCCGACTGGTTGCACCGGGCGGCGCTGTTGTAGTTGGCGTGCTTCCCCTCTGCTACGTACGAGATCGGATGGCCGACGCCCGCCCAGTTCAGTTGCCCGTTGTCGTACCATTCCGACCGGTCCCATCCGGCCCTCCAGTGGGCAGAATAAAACGCGGTCTTCAGGGTCCACGTGGTCCCGCCCGCGATGTTGAGGATGATGAACTCACTGTCTCCGGCGTGTCCGAGCGCCCCAGTGTCGTTATGGTACCCCAGCAGGTAGATGATGCTGACCTGTCGCTCGAAGGCCGTCGCCGGCTTGGGCAGCACCGCCCAGTAGGTCTCGCGCGTCGGATCCCCGTCCCCCTGGGTGAAGCGCAGGATGGGTGCCCACGCGAGCGCGATCCGGTACTCGCAGTAGTCCTCCAGGCCGTCCTGGTCCCGATCCTCCGAATCACCGTCGGTGCAGCCACCCAGCGTGATACCGTCGATCACGATCCCGTTCCCGCCACTCCCTGCTACGGGCTCCGTGGGTTCGATGATGCAGTCGGTGCAGCTCTGGGGTGTCGCGCTCGTGTCGCCGGCCGGCGCGTGCATTCCGGCGAAGGCATTCGCTGCGGGCGGAACCGCGGGGTCGGTCGAAGCGGTAGGTTCTCCACACGACGAGAGCAGTGACAATCCGAAAATGCGCGCGAAGATGGCGAGCACACGTGTTCTGCGAGGGGAATGAGAATTCATGGTGCGGTACGAGAGTGGCTGGGAAGGACGGGGACCGGCGGCTGAACGCAAGGCGCCGTAATGGCTTGTACGTTCGGGATGTCGAGTATGAACAATTTGCCCCCTTTGTGCCAGTGGGCGGAAATAAGGGAGGCCCGGCGGTGCATTGCCGGGCCTCCCTCCCGTGACGACGATCTCGATCCCGACAGCGCCGGCTACGCCGCCCCCCCGCCTTCTCCAACAACGTCTGCGCGACGATGTACGCGGATCCGCCGTTGATCCCGTGCCCGGGCCAGGTGGCCGCCCCCAGCAAATACACGTTGGGCACCGGGGTCCGGTGGCTGGGCTGCCCCGGCAGAGGCCGGAACAGGTAGCCCTGCGCGATGTCGTGCGAGCCCCCGTACGGGTCGCCGGGGCCGTAGTTGGGGTTGTAACGCGCCAGGTCGTCCGGGGTGGTGAGGTGCATCCTCAGGATGGAGTCGCGCACGCCGGGGACGTGCCGCTCCACGACGTCGATGGCACGGTCGGCGAACCGCTGCGTCAGCTCCGGAGTTCAGCTCCCGTCGCCCACGTCGATGGTCCCCGCGGCGCCGCCGCGCGGGTGCCGTAAACCTGCACGCGCGAAACGGCGGAGGAATAGGTCGTACCACCCATTCCCCCGCGGCACCAGGGACGTCGGGCGCCGGAGTCGGGCGATCGGGGCTCAGCGCAGGATCATGCTCTCGGGCAGGGGGGCCGCCATCACCTCGCCCTTGGCGGTGACCGTGCCCCGGGCGGAGACCGTCACGGACACGATCACCATCCGCCCGGCCTGGCTCTTGACCCGTCCACGGACCTCCAGCTCCGGTCCCAGCGGGGTGGGGAGGAGGTAGTCCACGTGCAGCGACGCGGTCACGAAGCGGGGCGCCGGCCCCTCACCGATCTCCCGGCCCGCGGCACGCTCGGCCGCGGCCGACGCCGTCGCCATGGCGTGGCAGTCCACCAGCGAGGCGATCAGCCCGCCGTAGACGTAGCCGGGGATCGCCACATGCTCGGGGCGCGGGGTGAAGCGGGTGACGGTCTCGTCGCCCTCCCAGCGGGTCTTGAGCTGGAGGCCGTGCTCGTTGAGCCGCCCGCACCCGTAGCAGTGGGCGAAGTCGGCGGGGTAGTGGTCCTGGACGGCCTGTGACGCGCTCTGGCTCATGGTCTCCTCGGTCAGTGCCGGTGCGATCCGCCGTCCGCGCCCCTCCGCTGCTGCGGTACCGCGCTCCTGGACGGGAAGATCTGGATGAGCTGCATCATACCCCGCTCCTCGTGCCCCAGGATGTGGCAGTGCATCACGAACTGCCCGGTAGGCGGCCCGCAGTCAGGGCACCCGGCGAAGTCCCCGTAGCGCTGCCGGATGGTCACGCTCCCTGGAATGATGGAGTCTCTCCCTGCGGAGTTCTTCACCCGCCCGGCCCGCGGCAGCGGCACCACGTCCATCCAGAGCGGAGCGCCCTTCCTCGCGGCGGTATCCAGCATCGCGTAATACTCCCCGAACGGGTCCTTCGTTGTGTCGGGCGCCGAGACGGCGACTACCTGGAACGGGCTGATGTGGATGTGGAAGGGGTGGTTGAGCTCGGTGCTGTAGTTCAGGATCGTCCAGGTCTGGCTGTCGGCCAGCACCATCGGGAGCCGCGCCCCGGTCGCGCTGGTCGGGTAATATACCTGCGTCGGGTCGTACTTCATGTAGGGGGTCTGCGCCGTCCCGAGGAAGAAACGCGTCGGACGCTGCGGCGGGCTCTTCGGGTCGAAGGTCAGCGAGTCCGTGAACACGACGACCGCCGGCGTCCCGGTGCGGCCCACGTTCCGCAGGAAGTCCGGGAGCGGGGGGAGGGATGGAGGAAGCCTGGTGTTGTACGCCGTCGCCCCCGGGGCAACCACCCGGAAGGTCATGAGCGGCTGCCTGAGCTGCGCGGCCAGGGCGGGGTCATCCTCCTTCCGCGACTGGCGGCCGGTGGAGCTGCGGCTGGTGAGCGGTCTCGCGTGGAGCGCGTAGTCTCCCGGGGTCCCGGGCGCCCGCACGAACACGTCCAGCCGGTTCCCCGGCGACAGGTAGAGGCTGTCGTCCGGCGCCGCGGTGTCGTAGTTGGCGGGGGCGAACTGGACGCCGTCGCGCGCCACGTCGTACAGGGCGGGCTGGCCGGCCGGACCGGCGCTGGGGAAGAGGAGCTGGTACGCGCGCAGGGACTGCACGCCTCCCTTGGAACCTGGGATGTTGAACGTCGCCCGGACCACCTGCATCCGCACGTCCAGCAGACCGTTCACGCTAGAGACCTCGATCGGCTGCGGGAAGGAGTCGGCGGGAGCGGGCGCCACAGCAGGGGGCGGCGCCACCTGCGGCAGCTGCCGCGGCGCCTCCGGCGGGGGCGCGACCGCGTGCGCACACGCGGCGATCTCCAGTACCAGGAAGACGGCGGCGAGGAGGGGCGAGGGGAACCGGCCGCCCGGGTGGGGATGCTTCGTCATCGGAGTTCTCCGGAGGAAGCAAGGGAGCGAAGAGTGTGACGCAATATGCGCTTCCCCGGAGGGAGTCGCAAGAAATGGTGGTGGGAAGAGGATACCCAGGGACGGGCAGCAAAAGGCCCCGCCGCGGAGGGGTCTCCTCCGCGGCGGGGCCTACCGGTCAGACGAGCCGCAGCCCGGCCCCCCGTCAGGGGGGACACGCCCGAACCGGGCCGTTGCAGCTCAAGATGGCAAACCCGTCGTCACAGCCCCAGCACCGAGGTCCCCTGCTCGAAGACGACGTCCACCGGGATCCCCCGGGTCCGGAGCCGGTCCAGGTCGGCCTGGAGCTGCGGACGGATCGAGCCGTACTTCGCCTGGAACTCGCCCGCCGCCTCGTAGTCGCCGTTCCCCTGCATCACCAGGATGTCGCGGGCCAGCGAGTTCATCGCCGCCTCCATCCTGGGGAAGTCCACCCGGTACTTGCCGTCCGCCCCTCGGGTGAAAGCGCCCTGCTCCTGCAGGTAGTTGAACGCCGCCACGTTCGCCCGCCCGTGCGCGCTGGAGGCGCCGAAGCGGACGGAGCGGATGAGGCTCGCCAGGAAGGTGACGTAGTTGTTGCGGATGTCCTCCTGGCCCATCTCGCCGCGGCGGTTGAGCTGCTGCACCATGTACAGCCCCAGGATGTCAGCCTTCCCCTCCTCCAGCGCGGAGGCCCGCTCCTTGAGCGCCGTCCGCACGGTTCCCCGGCCGTTGATGGTGTTCTTGATCCCCAGGCCGTGCGCCACCTCGTGGAACATCACATTCCCGAAGAAGGCGTCGAAGGTGATGTTGGGGAGCTGGTCGGCGGCGATCAGCTCCCGCGCGATGGGGATCAGGATCTGGTCGAACTTGGCCCGCATCGCGTTCTTGAGCTGCAGCCGCCGCGTCCCCTTCTGGAGTTGTACCTGCTCGTCGTTGGGGAGGTTGATCGCGATGGTCTTGGAGCCGGCGTTGGCCTGCCCCGCATTGAAGATCACATCGTAAGCGTTGAGGTCCGACTCCGAGCCCGGGGTCTCCCGCTTGTACTGCTCGGCAACGGGGAGTCCCCTCTGCAGCTCCGGGAGGAAGGACACCAGGCGCGAGAGCCGGCGGCTCCAGTCCTGGTCCTTGATCAGGACGAACGCCTCGTGCGCCGCCTTGTAGCCGAAGAGCTGGTCCTCATACGTCTCGATGGGCCCGATGATGATGTCGAGCGTGTTGTTCTTCATGTCCATCCAGGCGAGGTCGCTCGGCTGGTAGTTGTCCGTCAGCAGAGCGTCCGCGCGCAGCTCCAGGTACCGCTTCAGCCCCGGGTCCTCGGCGAGCGCGGCGGCGGCGCGGAGCTTGTCGGCCGCGCGGCGGTGCCCCCCGGCGTACGCGCGGGAGAAGGGGATGGCGGTGAGCCGTCCCGACCCGTCCCGCCGCACCAGGGTGTACAGGCTACGGAGCGAGTCGGCGCGCGCCCTGGGTCCGGCTGCCACGGCCTGCTCGAACTCCTGCCGGGTCATCCCGGCGGGGTAGTAGTTGGCGCCCTGGGGCTTGGGGCCCACTCCGGGCACGAAGGGCTCGTCGTTCGCCAGGCGGTCCCACGGCCCGTAGTTGATCTCCACGTAGCGCCGGAGCCGCGGGTCGCGGATGGAGGCCAGCAGGGAGTCGCCATTCCCGTGGGCCTGGTGCCAGTAGATGGGGTCCATCTCGCGCGCGGCGTCGATCAGGAGCGGGATCATCTGCCGCTCCTTCTCGCTCAGCCTGGAAAGGTCGGCGGTGAGGCGCACGGTGGTGTACTGGGCGAGCCGACGGTCCAGGTCGCTCGGCACCTGCGAGGCGGAGGCAATCATGGCTTCCGGGGCACCGGGGGTGGGGGACGCCGCCGCGGGCTCGTTCGCGGCCTGTGCAGCACACCCCGCAAGGCCGAAGGCTATGAGGGCGGCGGGTGCGTACAGCTTTCGTAACATCGAGGTCTCCTGGAGGGAGTCGTGGTTCGGATCGGCCCACGTATACTCCTGCATCATAGCCGGAGATCCCGGGCGGGCAAGGGCAGGCGGACGGCGTCGTGGGAGAGAGGGGTCTACGGGTTTCTGCGGGGGCGGGTCAGCAGCACCGCCCCCGCGGCGAAGACCACGGCGGTCAGCAGGATGGCCCAGCCGCCCATCTGCTCCCGGGGGTTTTCCGCGTCGTAGGCGATGTGGGCGATGGCCAGGAGCGTGAGCGCGATCCCGGCGAGCCTTCCGGTGGTCATGGCGTTCTCCAGGAAACGGGTCGCGATGGCGCGGGCGGCGGAGAGGTGCTCCGCCGGCAGCGTCGCCGCGAGGTCGGCGAGCAGGTGGAGCCCGAAGCGGAGCCGGGCGGCCGGGGGCGCCGCGCGCAGGTTGCGCCGCCGGTCCCGGAAGCACAGCAGCATCTCCGCGCCGAAGCGCTCGCGGAACGCGGCGGGGTAAGCTCGCAGCAGGAGGGCGTAGGCGCGGTCCAGCGCGTCGCGCGGGGGAGGGGAGGGGGGAATCACGCGGGCTCCGGGCCGATCAGCCGCTTGCTCCGAGCGAGGCGGACCAGCGACGCCAGCCGCCGCGCCTCGGCGGACGCCACGGTGCGCCCGAGGGAGGTGATCCGGTAGTAGCGCCGCCGCTCGTCGTCCATCCCGGGGTCCGGGCGCTCCCCCGCCTCCTCCACCAGCCCCTCCCCCAGCATCCGCTTCAGCGAGCCGTAGAGCGTCCCCGGCCCCAGGCGGAGCTCCCCGCCGGTGCGCTCCTCCACTTCCCGCATGATCCCGTAGCCGTGCCGCTCCTCGTCCACCAGGGAGAGGAGGATGTGGAAGGTCGCGGGGGTGAGGGGAAGGAAGCCGTCCGGATCTCTTGCCATGCTGGTACCGGAGACAGGAGGCAGGCATCGTGAGCCGATGTATCGTTCAGCGATACGTAGCGGTGTCGTGGCGCGCTGTCAAGCAGGATTCCGGGGGAGCGGTACGGGATGGCTGCTCCCCCTCCGTCCACGACCGCACCGTCCCCGCCTCCGCCACTGCTCACCGCCGCCGGCCACGTCCTCCCCCGCGCCCCCGGCCTCCCCCCCGGCGCGGCGGGCGCGGCCCCGCGTACTCCGGGCGTCCCCCCCGCCGCCCGCGCGGTCCGCCCTGCCCCCTCCGCCGCGGCCGCTCGTCCGCCTCGTCGTCGCGCTCCCGGCGCGGGCGCTCCGTGCGCTCGAAGCGGTTCTCCGCCGCCAGCTCCCGGGCCTCCTCCAGCGACGGAGCGCGGATCGCCTCCCGCTTTCCGCGGGTCACCGTCCAGTGCAGCGGGCGGTCGAACTCCGGGAGCGACTCCTCGTCGATCTCCCAGAGGATCTTCGCCGGGATCCGGGCGCGGACCACCGGCAGCTCCCCCTCGAAGCCGTAGTCCAGCGGGTACTCCTGTCCGTCCAGCGAGAGGCTGTCCGGGAGCGCCGCCCACTTCCTCCGCTCCTCCGCCGGGATGAACTCGTCGGGGTCCGCCCGCAGGTCGGCCTCCATGAACTCACCGTACGAGCCCACGTTCGCCAGTCGCCGCATGAAGTATCCGGCGAGCTGCTTCTCCGTGACCTCCGGCACCACCCCTCCCGAGCGCCGGTAGGTCTCGCGCAGCTCCCGGAACACGTCGCGGTTGTGGCGCGTGGACGGGTGGTGCGCCTCCCCGGAGGCCATGGCCTCCGCCAGCGCGCGGCGGGCGGCGTCCGCCAGCTCCGGCGGGAACTCGGTGATCCCCTCCACCTCCGAGTCCAGCTCGAAGCCGTGGAAGGTGCGGGCGCGGCGGACGCGGAGCGGCGCCCGGCGGTGCCCGGGGTCGTACAGCACCTCCGCCTCCCCCTCCTCCGCGAACTCCCAGAGGAGGTGGTACGGGATCTCCGTCCCCTCGATCGAGCCCCGCGGGCGCCCGAAGCGGTCGGAGAAGTAGCGCAGGTCGCCCGCGATGGCCCCGTAGCTCCCGCAGACGCTGCTCTGCGAGACCCGCACCTCCTCCCCCCAGCTCGTCTCCTCGTCGACCACCAGGGTGAAGGGCATCACTTCGGCGAGGAGGCGCTGCCAGCCGCGGACCAGCTCGTCGCCGAGGCGCGGGAAGTGGCGGGGGAGGTCGTGGTCCAGAGCGCGGTAGATGGAGGCCACCGCCAGCGCCGCGTCCTCGATGGAGCGCACCAGCACCCCGCGCTCCTCCGCCCACTCGGCCAGCACCTCCTCCGGGAAGACGTGCCGGGGGAGGCCGTACACACTCCCCAGCGTCCCGCAGGTGCGCAGCACGTCCTCGTAGATCCGGTACGCGGTGAGGTGGTCGCTCCCCGGCACCACGTACTCCCCGATGTCGTGGTCCTGCCGGAGCATCCGGTGCAGCGACTCGATGGAGGCGCAGGTGGCGACGATGGGAACCAGCTCCTCCGGCGCCTGCACCAGCAGCTCCCCCCAGGGCCGGTCCACCGGAAGCACCTCCACCCGGCGTCCGTACTCCGTGAGCCGGTTGTTGCGGATCAGCCCGCGCCGCTCCAGCGTCTCCACCGCGCGCCGGTAGGCGATCCGGTCCAGCGGCACCGGGAGATCCAGCTCGTCCGCGCGCACCCCCATGTCCGCGCAGGTCATCGCCACCCGCTCGGGGTCGCCCGCGAGCTGGAAGTTGGGCTCGGTGGGCTCCAGCTTCTCGAAGTCGATGTTCCGCTCGGAGAGGATGTAGACCTCGCCGTTCTCCACCCGGCCGTGCACCCGCCCCGCCATCTGCAGGATCTCGTTGGGCCCCAGCGGGAGGCGGGTGAGGACGCTCTTCCCCTTGCTGACCAGGGTGGTGAACTGCGCGTCCTCGATGATCACCGTGTCCAGCCCGCGGATGTTCAGCGCCGACTGCCCCGCGGCCGTCATCGCCAGGACGAACGGCTTCTTCGCCGTCCCGTCGAGGAAGGGAGCCAGCTTGCCGACCGGCTCGCCGCCGTGATAGTACTCCACTTGGATCCGGGGCCACTTCTGCGCGATGTGGTTCGCCACCTGCTCGGTCCCCGCGCGCGTGGGGACGAACACCGCCACCCCGCGCTTCTCCTTCGTCACGTGCCGGAGGAAGCGCTCGCCCAGGAAGTCCAGCGGGTTGACGGTGTTGGAGACGCGCACCGCCGCCGCCCTGGCCGGGTCGAACACCGACGACTCGATCACCTCCGCCGAGTTCAGGTACTCCGCGTAGAACGTCGGGTCCACTGTGGCCGAGAGCCAGATGAAGCGGCACCCCGCGCGCTTGGCCAGCGCCAGGCACAGCTCCAGCTCCGCCGAGGTCTGATGGATCTCGTCCACCACCACCACGTCGTCCGCGGTGATCAGGTCGTCCTGGAGCCAGCGCCGGGCGATCCCGGTGGTCACGATCACCACGTTCCAGGTAGGCGTCTCCGGAGTGGCCTCGCGCTCCCGGTTCACCACCCCCACCCGCAGCTCCGGCCCCACGATCTCCCGCGCCATGGAGCGCACGGCCAGCGTCTTCCCCGTCCCTGTCCCCGCCACGATCCCGAACCCCTTCCCCTCGCTGGAGAGCCGGCGGATCTCCTCGCCGTGCTCGCGCTCCAGGATGGTCTCCACGTCGGTGAGCTGCACGCCGATCTCGATGGTCTCGCACGATGCCCGGGTGGGGGCGATCACCACCAGCCTTCCCTCGGGCGGCCGGCCGGGGTAGCGTTCGGAAGGAGGGGTCGTCGAGACTTCGACCATTTTGGGGGCGCTCCGGAGGTGGAGTGGTTTTCGGGGTTCCCGTTGACGCGGCACGCGGTGACGGCCTAGGATGTCTTTTTTTCTCCCGGGCGTGACAGCGCAAGAAGCCCGCCATCTGGGGGATTTCGTGGCGGGGTCGGGTTTTCGGGGTGCTTCGTCAGGTGTTGCGGGACCGCTCCTGAGCCCCGCGATACTGCCGCGGGTCTCCCTCCGAACATCTTTTTTGAGCGCGGCGAACCACACCCCCACCCCCAAAACTTACCCCCTCGATCCCCCACAAGGGGGGAGGGGAGCACGGCAAATCCCGTCGTTCCCCTCTCCCCTTGTGGGAGAGGGGTGGCGCGTAGCGCCGGGGTGAGGGGTTCTCGGGGTGAGGGCCCGGAACACGGCTTGCGGCGGTGCGCGGTCCCCGTGGACGTTCACGGGGCACCTCAACCGCGACCAGGAGGACAGCCATGGACCGTGTCGACCGCAGCGACGACAGCCGCGGCATGCAGCCGGACGTGGACCGCGAGTCGGTCACGCCCGACGACCCCACGCGCACCGACTACTCCAGCCGCCAGAGCCCGGACGGAGGCACCGAGGGCTTCACCGGGGGCGACCCGGTGCACGACCGGGAAGAGTTCGGCGGCCGCCCCAACGTCACCGAGGAGCGGACGAAGCACGCCGTCGCGCCCGGCGAGGACGTGGAGCGCGAGTCACTCGGGGACGACCAGGACGGCTCCAACCGCGCCTGATCGCCGGCTCCCGCGATCTTTCGGCTCCTCCCCCGCGGACGGGGGAGGAGCCGCCGGAGGGCACGGCCCCCACACCACCGACCGCCCACGATGCCCGAAGCCCCCTCCCCGACGCTGGTCTTCACCGGCGCCGCCCAGGTCGCCGCCTGCACCGGGCCCCCCTCCGGCGACGGAGGGAGCGACCCCGCCGCGGTGCGGGAGGGCGTGGCGGTCGCCGTCCGCGACGGCCTCGTCGTGGAAGTCGCCCCCGAGCCCGAGGTCCTCGCCCGCCACCCCGGCGCCGAGCGCGTCGACTGCGGGGGCGGGGTGCTCACCCCGGGGCTGGTGGACTCCCACACCCACGCCGTTTTCGGGCGCTGGCGCGCGGACGAGTACGTCCTCCGCTGCGCCGGAGTCCCGTACATGGAGATCGCGCGGCGGGGCGGGGGGATCAACGCCTCCGTGCGCGACCTCCGCGGCCGCTCCGAGGACGAGCTGGTGGAGATGGCGCTCCCCCGGCTCCGGGAGATGCTCCTGAACGGCACCACCACCGCCGAGGTGAAGAGCGGGTACGGCCTCAGCACCGCCGACGAGCTCAAGACCCTCCGTGCCATCCGCCGCCTCAACAGCCTCCAGCCCATCGAGCTGGTCCCCACCTTCCTGGGAGCCCACGAGTTCCCGCCCGAGTACCGGGAACGGCGGGAGGCGTACGTGGAGCTCCTGGTGGAGGAGATGGTCCCCGCGGTGGCGGGGGAGGGGCTCGCGCGCTTCTGCGACGTGTTCATGGAGCCGGGAGTGTTCGACCGGGCGCAGACGGCGCGGATCCTCCGGGCGGGGATCGACCACGGGCTCCGGCCCAAGCTCCACGCCGACGAGCTGGAGGGGAGCGGCGGAGCGGAGCTGGCCGCCGAGCTGGGCGCCGCCTCCGCCGACCACCTGGGCGACATCTCCGAAGCGGGGATCCGCGCCCTCGCCGCCTCCGCGACGGTGGCCACCCTCCTCCCGGCGACCCTGTTCTTCCTGGGGCGGCCCCGCTTCGCTCCGGCGCGCGCGCTGCTGCGGGCGGGCGCCACCGTCGCCCTCGCCACCGACTTCAACCCCGGGTCCTCGCCCACCCCCAGCCTCCCCTTCGTGATGACCGCCGCCTGCTCCCGGATGGGGATGAGCCCCGCCGAGGCGCTGCGCGCCGCCACGACAGGAGGAGCCGCCGCGCTGGAGCTTCGCGACGGGACGGGGACGCTCGCCCCCGGCGCGCCGGCCGACCTGGCGCTCTGGGGGGTCGGAAGCATCGCCGAGATCCCCTATCGCCTGGCCGCTCCCGTGTGCGCGGGGGTGTGGAAGAGGGGGAAACGCGTGTTCTGACCGGGCGCGTCGGGTTGCTTGTTGCACCTCCGGAATGCCGTTATTTTCCTGGACTTGCAGCGCGGAAGACGCACGGCGGGGCCCGGCTCCCGCGACGCTCCGCCTCCGTTCGCCTCCCCGGGGCGGACGGCTCACCGAAGTCCCCGTTCACCCCGAATGGCGAACGTCGCAAAGCTCAAGGAGCGGGCACGGGCTCTCGAGCAGAGAGAGCAGTGGAAGGAAGCTCTGGACGTCTACCACGAGATCGTCGCGGAAGCTGCGGGCGACGAGGTGGAGGTCGGGCTCTGGAACCGGATCGGCGACCTGCATCTCCGCGTCGGCCAGACCGACCGCGCGCTGGAGGCGTACGAGCGCGCCGTGGACGCATACGCCGAGACGGGGCTGCACAACAACGCCATCGCGCTCTGCCGCAAGGTCCTCCGCATCTCCCCGGAGCGGACCTCGATCTACCTGAAGCTGGGCCAGATCAGCGCCGCCCGTGGCTTCCTGGCCGACGCGCGCGAGAACTTCCTGCAGTACGCCGCGCGGATGCAGCGGGTGGGGCATATCGACGCCTCCTTCGACGCACTGAAGGAGTTCGCCGACCTCTCCCCGGACGACACCGAGATCCGCCTCCTCCTGGCCGAGCAGCTCCGCTCTCACGGGTACGAGCAGGAGGCCCTGGAGCAGCTCGGCCAGGAGGAGGCGGATCTCGGTGTCGTCCGGGGAGAGGTCGGCGAACTCC
>DATAAL010000095.1:0-6903 GCA_036260145.1 Longimicrobiaceae bacterium
CGGTCCATGCGCCCTCGCCCCGTCCGCATCGCCCTCCTCCTGCTGGCCGTGCTGGCCGCGCCGCTCCCCGCGCAGCAGCGCTTCCCCACCCGCTTCTCCCCGGCGCTGGCCGCCCGCCCCCCGGTGCGCGACGCCCTGCGCTGGGTGGAGAGCAACTTCCCCCGCCAGGTGGAGGAGTGGATCCGGATCACCGAGATCCCCGGGACCTCCACGCACGAGGCGGCGCGCGCGGCGTATGTCCGGGAGCAGATGGAGCGGGCGGGGCTGGAGGTGTCCGTGGACTCCATCGGCAACGTGACCGGGCGGCGGCGGGGGACGGGCGGAGGGCCCACGGTGGCATTCGCCGCGCACCTGGATACGGTGCACCCCCTGGACACCGACGTCCGGGTCCGCCGCCAAGGCGACACCCTCCGCGCCCCGGGGGTCTTCGACAACTCCGCCTCGGTGGCCAACCTGCTGGCGGTGGCGCGGGCGCTGCACGCGGCGGGGGTCCGTACCCATGGGGACCTGCTCTTCATCGGCACCGTGCAGGAGGAGCTGGGGCTCCGGGGGATGGACTACTGGCTGGAGAGGAACGTTCCCGCCGAGCCGCAGGCGAGGAACCCCGGCGCCGCCGACGTGCTGGTGGCGGTGGACGGGGGGCTAGGGCCGGTGAACTACGGGGCGCTGGGGATCTACTGGACGCGCTACTTCTTCCGCGGCGGGGGGTCGCACACCAACACCTCGGCGGGGAAGCCGCACCCGGTGCGCGCCCTGGCCGAGGCGGTGCGCTCCATCTACCAGATCCGCATCCCGGAGGGGCGGGGGGGCGCCGTGTACAACGTGGGGATGGTGGACGGAGGGAAGATCTTCAACGCCATCCCGGAGGAGGTGTCCTTCACCATGGACCTGCGCTCGGTGGACCCCGCGCTGCTGGACTCGCTGGACGCGGAGATCACCGCGCGGGTGGCGCGGGCGGCGGAGGCGGAGGGGGTGCGCTGGGACCGGGAGGTGGTGACGCGCAACCGCGCCGGGGGGACGGCGGAGATGCTTCGCGACCGCCGCGCGCACCCGCTGGTGCAGACGGCGGTGGACGTCCACCGCTTCCTGGGGATCGGGTCGGAGGCGGTGCCCACCGGCTCCACCGACGCCAACGCGGCGGTGGTGCGGGGGATCCCGGCCATCTCCGTGGGAAGGTCGTACGGCGGGGACCAGCACACGCTATCGGAGTGGGCGCACGTTCCCAGCGCGCTCCCGGCGACCAAGATGGTGCTCCTGCTGGCGGTGAGCATGGCGGGGGTGCGGTAGGGTTCGAGGGGCGTCGAGCGGGCGTGTGGGTCGTGGCGCACGCCGCTCCAGACAGCCTGTGCCCTGGCACTTCTGTTCCCCTCCTGTAGCACGGCGCCTGTTCTTCATGCTGCCGCGCCGCGAGCAATCTCCAGAAGAGCGGAAGGGGCCGCGGCGGTCGGGCGGGAATTTCCGCCGGCGCGTCCGTCTACCTTTCCGGGTGCGATGCCGGTCCCCCTGGTCCCCGCAGGCTCCCCCACGTCCCACCGAGGTGCGCCCGCGCCGCCTCCCCCGCACCTGCGCCGGGCGCGCTGCGCTCTCGCTCCCCTTACCACTGAGGAAAGCCATGTGCAACCCGCTATGGACCCTGATCCGGACGCCCTCTCTTCTCACGGTGGAGATCGAGCCGGAGGGGAGCCCGGGGATCACCGGCTCGGTGGTGACCACGACGGGCGGAGGAGCGCCGCAGAAGCGGCCGGTCGGACCGGACGACTTCCCGCTGGACCTCCCGATCGATGCGGGGACCACCCACGTGGTCACCGTCCGCGCCGTCTCGCTCGGGGAGGAGGCCAGCGTCACCGTGACCGCCGGGGTGAGCGGGAGCGACTCGCGCGGGCCGGACGTGTGCCGGCTGGAGGTGGACGACAGCCACCCGGTGGCGATCGACACCATCATGGTGGGAGGGTGACCGTGCGTGCCTGGCTCTCGGTCGCTGCGGCGCTGGCGCTGACCGCGGCGCCGTCGGCCGCGCAGGAGGTCGTCCTCTGCAAGCCGGACCGCACGGTCCAGGAGTGCTACGCGCGATACCGGCCGACCGGGGGCGTGCCCGCGGCCGGGCCGGCCGCCTCCGACTCCGCGGCCCTGGTCGACGAGGCGGGGCGCCACCTCCAGGCGGCGCCGACCGGCACCGACCTCTCGGGGGAGGGGCCGCTCACGGCGATCCGCGACTTCCTGCCGCGGCTGGCGGCCGCCCTGGTGACCCCGGCCACGGGTGACGACCCCACCAGCCTGGGATTCAAGGCCAACCTGCCGCTGAACGACGGCGTGCTCTTCGCCTGGGGGGTGACCGCCCAGCTCGCGGCCGTGGTGCACGAGCCCGAGCCGTCCGGAACGCTGCTGGACTCCGTCCCCGTGTCGTTGCGCGAATCCGCGCGCGAGCGGATCACGGCGGGCCTGGAGCCCTACGACGACGTCAGCCTGATGGGCTCGTTGAACCTGGAGAACCGCGTCTTCGGCCGCGGGATGCGCCAGCACGCTCGTGACATCGGGGCGCTGGTGCAGGCGGCGCTGGAGTCCGAGAGCCTGACCCGGATGGACCGCGAGAACCAGGAGGCGCGGCGCTTCCGGCAGCGGCTGGACACCCTCGTGGTCGGGGGGAGCGGTCTGGACCCCACGCGGGCGGGCGCGCCGGAGTGCGTCCTGCGGGGACCCGGCGGGCCCAGGGACTCGGGGGAGATGCGCTTCGACTGCTTCACCCCGGCGGTACAGGACAGCATCGAGGCGTCCATCGCCCGCATCGCGGCCGAGTCCACGCGCGAGCTGCGTCGGTCGGAAGAGCGGGTGCGCGCCTCCGGGATCCTGCGGCTCGCGCAGCTGATCAACAACCAGCCGCAGCTCAACGGGAACGGGAAGTACCGGACACGGCGCGACGTGGTGGGCCCGGACGAGTGGACGGGCACCGCGCGCGTCGAGACGGGCTTCGCCAACCTGAACGGGCTGCGACGCCACTGCGGGGGAACGATCCGGCCGCAGTGCCTGAGGACGTACGTCGACAACCGCGCGGTGCAGGGCTCGCTCTCCCGCGGCGACCGGGTATGGGCGCAGATCGACTTCACGCGCCGGAGCTCCTGGGGCGTCACCCTCCCCGGAGACTCGGTGGACCTGTCGCTCGGGGCGGCCACGGCCGTCACGGTGAGCGGCGGGTACGGCGGGTACTTCGGCAACCCCGACGACGGCGAGAACCAGGACCGCCTGGACCTCCAGGCCCGGTACGACTTCACCCGCGGCGATCCGATCCGGCAGGACCGGTTCGTGTCCACCCTCTTCTACACCCGGCGGCTCTCCGACCAGTCCTCGGCGCTGATCGGACTCACCTACGCCAACCGGCCGGAGTTCCTGGGCGACGTGGACCGGAAGCTCCGCGCGAACCTGGGGCTCACCTACAAGCTGAACCGGAGCCCGCAGGCCGCGGGGGAGAGCGACCGCGCGCAGTAGCGCCCCGGTTCGGACGCAGCGCTCTCCCTGGCCGCCACCCCGCCGGTGCACGGCCCGGGAGGGCGGAGGAGGGGTTCCAAAACCCGGCCGGAGGCGCTAACTTTCTCCCGATCCGGTCGAATCGTGTCGGGTGATGATCGGCCGGAATCGGGCTCTCCGAGGTCCGGATGCGCGGCCAGCCCCCCGCATGAAACGCGACACGAACTATCGAGCGCCGCGTCCGGAGCGAAGTCCTCCGGCACGTTGCGCTCCCGACGCGCGGTACGAGCGCCCGTACAGGCAGGACCCTCCCCGACGTTCATGGAGCTGGACCCCCTCACCGACGTACTGGAGCTCTCCCCCGAGCAGCTCCAGCTCCTCGCCCTCCTCCTGGAAGACGAGGGGATCGGCGCGTCCGCTCCGGACCCCATCCCCCGGCGGCGGGGCTCCAGGCCTCTCCCCCTCTCCTTCGCGCAGCAGCGCCTCTGGTTCCTGCAGCGGCTGGAGCCGGAGAGCGCGGCGTACAACGTCCCGGTCGCCCTGCGGCTGCGCGGGGCGCTGGAGGTGGCCACCCTGGAGCGGACGCTCACCGAGATCGTGCGGCGGCACGAGGCGCTGCGCACGGTCTTCGCCGAGGCCGGGGGGGAGCCCGTCCAGGTGGTCCTCGCCCCGGAGCCCGCGACGATCCCCGTCGCGGAGCTGGCCGGGCTCCCGGAGGGGGCGCGGGAGGCGGAGGTGCGGCGGCTGGCGCGGGCGGAGGCGGCGCGCCCCTTCGACCTGGAACGCGGGCCGCTCCTGCGCGTCCGCCTCCTGCAGCTGGGGGCGGCGGAGTCGGTGCTCCTCCTCACCCTGCACCACATCGTCAGCGACGAGTGGTCCACCGGGGTGCTGGTGCGCGAGGTCTCCGCCCTGTACCGGGCCTTTGCCCGCGGGGAGTCCTCCCCCCTCCCCGAGCTACCCGTGCAGTACGCCGACTACGCCCTCTGGCAGCGCGAGCAGCTCTCCGGCGAGACGCTGGAGCGGCAGCTCGCCTACTGGCGGGAGCGGCTGGCCGGCGCCCCTCCCCTCCTGGAGCTCCCCACCGACCGCCCCCGACCGGAGACCCCCGGGGGGGAGGCCGCGTCGCGCCCCTTCGCCCTCCCTCCCCGGACCACCGCGGCGCTGCGGGCGCTGGCGCACGCCGGGGGGACGACGCTCTTCGCCACGCTCCTCGCCGGCTGGCAGGCGCTGCTGGGCCGCTGGGCCGGGGAGGAGGAGGTGTGCGTCGGCACCCCGGTGGCGAACCGGGGGCGCGCCGAGCTGGAGGGGGTGATCGGCTTCTTCGTCAACACCCTGGTGATGCGGCTCGACCTCTCCGGCGACCCCACGGTGCGGGAGCTGCTGGAGCGGACCCGGGCGGCCGTGGTGGAGGGGCAGGAGAACCCCGACCTCCCCTTCGAGCGGCTGGTGGAGGAGCTGGGGGCGGGGCGCACGCTCCGGCACACCCCGCTCTTCCAGGTCCTCTTCACCCTGCAGAACGCCGCCCGGCCGGAGACGCTCCGCCTGGACGGGGTGGAGCTGGAGCCGCTCCCCACCGAGAGCGGGCGGGCCAAGTTCGACCTGGTGATGGAGCTGACGGACGACGGGGAGCGGATCACCGGGCGGGCGGAGTACCGCACGGAGCTGTTCGACGGCGCCACCGTGGACCGGATGCTGGGGCACTACGCGGCGCTCCTGGCGGGGATGGCGGCCGACCCGGGGCGGCGCGTCTCCGGGATCCCGGTGATGGGGGCGGAGGAGCGGGGCCGGGTGACGCGGGAGTGGAACGCCACCGGCGCGGCGTACCCGGTGGGGGCGTGCCTCCACCACCTGGTGGAGGCGCAGGCGGAGCGGACGCCCGGGGCGGTGGCGGTGAGCGGGGAGGGAGGGGAGCTGACCTACGCGGAGCTGGAGGGGCGCGCCAACCGGCTGGCGCACCACCTCCGCACCCTGGGCGTGGGGGTGGACGCGCGGGTGGGGCTCTGCGTGGAGCGCGGGCCGGAGGCGATGGTGGGGGTGCTGGGGATCCTCAAGGCGGGGGCGGCCTGCGTCCCCCTCGACCCCGGCTACCCCGCGGAGCGCCTCGCCTCCATGCTGGAGAACGCGGGCGCTGCGGTGGTGGTCACGCAGGAGCGGCCCGCGTCGCGGCTCCCGGACACCGGGGCCGTCCGGGTGCGGCTGGACGCGGACGCGCCGGAGATCGCCCGGCGGAGCGGGGCGCGGCCGGAAGGGGGGGCGGACCCGGAGAGCCTGGCGTACGTGATCTACACCTCCGGCTCCACCGGCACCCCCAAGGGGGTGGCGATGCCCCACCGCCCGCTGGTCAACCTGATCGCCTGGCAGCTCGCGCAGGGGCCGCGCGCCGCTGCCACCCTCCACTTCGCCCCGCTCAGCTTCGACGTCTCCTTCCAGGAGATCTTCTCGGCCTGGGCCGGGGGCGGGCGGCTGGTGCTGATCGACGAGGAGCGGCGCCGGGACCCGGCCGCGATGCTGGAGCGGGTGGAGGGGGAGGGGGTGGAGCGCCTCTTCCTCCCCTTCGTGGCGCTCCAGCAGGTGGCGGAGCGGGCCGACGCCTGCGGGGTGGCGCCGCGGGCGCTGCGCGAGGTGGTCACGGCCGGGGAGCAGCTCCGCGTCACCGGCCCGATCCGCCGCTGGCTCGGGGCGCTGGGCGTCCCGCTGCACAACCACTACGGCCCCTCCGAGACCCACGTCGTCACCGCCCACGCGCTGCGGGGCGACGCCAGCGCCTGGCCCCTCCTCCCCCCCATCGGCCGGCCGATCGCCAACACGCGGTGCTACGTCCTGGACCGCCACCTCGACCCCTCCCCGGTGGGGGTGCCGGGGGAGCTCTTCCTGGGCGGGGTGGGGGTGGCGCGCGGGTACCTGGGCCGTCCCGACCTGACCGCGGAGAGCTTCCTCCCCGATCCCTTCTCCCCGGTGCCGGGGGCGCGGGTGTACCGCTCCGGGGACCGGGCGCGCTGGACCGCCGGGGGCGAGCTGGAGTTCCTGGGGCGGATGGACGACCAGGGGAAGGTCCGCGGCTTCCGCGTCGAGCCCGGGGAGGTGGAGGCGGCGCTGGAGCGCCACCCGGGGGTGCGGGAGGCGGTGGTGGTCGTCCGGGAGGACGCGCCGGGGGAGAGACGGCTGGTGGGATACCTGGTCCCGGCGGGCGGGGAGCTGCGCGCGGGGGAGGTGCGCGCCTGGCTGCGGGAGCGGCTCCCGGAGTACCTGGTCCCCGCGGCGCTGGTGGTGCTGGAGCGCCTCCCCCTCACCCCCAGCGGGAAGATCGCACGGCGGGCCCTCCCCGCGCCGTCCGGCGCGGGGGACGATGCCGACGGCCACGCGGCGCCCCGCACCCCCACGGAGGAGATCCTGGCGGGGATCTGGGCGGAGGTGCTGCGCGCCGGGCGGGTGGGGATCCACGAC
>DATAAL010000096.1:0-2746 GCA_036260145.1 Longimicrobiaceae bacterium
ACAGAGCCCATCCGGGTCCGCGTCAGGCGCATAAGTTAGCGGGAATGGGCCTGATTACGAAGACGGGCAGAGGAGACGTGCGGCTGCACGTCAGGGGAGAGTACCACGAAAGCGAGAGGCCACCGGCGCTCTCCAGGGCGAGCCCCGGGAGGGCCCACCACACGACAGGAGAGAACCGATGGCCCTCGGGACGTCGGGAGAGAGGAGCGTTGGCCCCTCCCATACTGCACCCTAATGGGCTATGCAACCCGGCTGACGGTGGGTACGGCCGCAGGGGAGCGCTCTACGCTCCGCCTGGGTATCGCTGCCTACCGGTTCGATAGCTCTACCTTCTCGCTTGCAGCGACGGGAGTCAGTACGATCCGCCGCTGGCGCGGCCGTCCAGAATGATCCCCTTCCGGAACGGAGCTCACGAACAGCACTCGCGATGGAGGCAGCATCCGGGACCCGACAGCCTCGGCAGGGAGCGTGGCAGGCGCGCCCGGATCACACGCGGCGGCAATGAAGAGAACGGCGAGGGAGCACGCGCCGAAGCCGATGCGCCGAAGGAGGGAGGTTTTCATTTTCACTCGCGCATAGTGGGGTGTGACGGCGGCGCGGCACTGCTGTACGGAGCCGGAGTGCACAAACGGCCCTGACGCCGATCGTGAGGTCGCGACCAGTAAGGAGTCCGATCAAGGAGCCAAAGATATAGGCGCCCCTCCACAGCTGGATTCCAGCCCAGAGCGGCAGCCCGCCGATGGGTGATCGCCCGCGTCCATCGTGGTGCATGCGCCCTCCAGCCGAACGAGCCGGCAGCGCCACCGATTGCGATCAACCGGCGATCAATTTGTGGACCGAAAGTATCGGATGTCAAGTGCCATCGATTTCATGGCGAGTAAATGTCTGGAAAAAAACCACTTAGCATGTACGTCGGCCGCTCGGGGAAGGGGCTTTCCATACCCATGTCGTCCCCTGTATGCCTCACGTGTACCTGGAAAGGTGCAACACTCCGGAAGATTTTGCCGGGTCGGGAAACCGTTATCCTCCCTACGTCGGGTAGCGGGGCCCGGCGTACGCTGGCGGCCCATGCGGGCGCCGACATTGCCCGGCTGGTGTTCAGTAGCCGCGATCCCGGATGGAAGGACATTCCGGACGAGGTGTCCGGTGCCCTGGAGCGGGCGGGACAGGCTGCGGAGCGCGGGGATCTCCCGGAGGCGGAAGCGGAGCTGACCCGGGCGCGGGAGGCGCTGGGCGGGCCGTCGCGCTGAGCCCGCTCACCCGCGGCAGGCGTCAGTTGGCGGCGGGGAAGCGCCGCGCCACAGTCATGTGGTACACCGGCTGCCGGTCCTCCATCATCACCTGGAGCGCGCCCTCCCCCCGCATCTCGGCGATGGCCCGCCCCAGCTCCGCCTGCAGCGCCCGGGCGTTCTCCTTCCCCACCCCTTCCAGCATCTCCACCTCCATCTGCCGCACCGCGGGGGCCGCCCCGGGGGGGTCCCCGTTCCCCGGCTCCGCCGGGACGGCGAAGCGCTCGTGCGACACGTCCACCGTGGTGCCGAACTCGTGCGCGCTCACCGTCCGGGAGGCGTTGGGGTTGATCCTCCGCAGCTCCGCCTGCGCCTCGTCGGTCCGCAGCGCGGAGGTGATCTTCATGCGGTAGAGCGGCAGCCCCAGGCTGTCCAGCCGCGCGTGGAAGCGGCGGCCCAGCTCCACCAGCATCGCGCGGGCGTCCGGGGTCACGTACGGCACGGAGTGCTCCATCCTGCGCAGCACCCAGTGAGGGGTGCTGTCCCCCAGCGCCACCAGCCGCCCCTCCCGCACCAGCCGCACGATCTCGGCAGAGTCCGAGGCACGCACCCCCAGGCGCTCGGCCGTGGCGATCTGCTCCGCGTTCACGTCCCGGCGGAGCCCCCACACCTCCCGCCAGCGCAGCCTCCGCACCCGCCCGAAGGCCGCCCGCACCGAATCACCCTCGGCCGCGATCCGGGCCCGTACCCTGGCCGAGTCCACCGCGGTGACGGCCGCCGCGGGGCGTCCCTGCGGCTCCTCCACCTCCCCGTCGTATTCCTCGTGCTCGCCCCGCGCGCACCCACCTGCGGCGAGCACCCCCACCAGCCCCGCCGCCGTCCAGCGTCGCATCCCACCCATCGGTCTCCTCTCGCGTCGCTCCGGGAAAGGGTGCGGGGAGAGGCCAGATGCATGCCACGCTCCCGCCGTCCTACACGAACGCCGAGCTGGCCTTCCTGTTCCCGGACGGCGACGACCGGGGCTGGTCGAAGCTGAAGAACGGCTTTCAGCATTCGGCCGCACCAGCCGTTCCTCTGGCGAGCCTCCCGGCGCCGACCCGCGCGCGGCTCATCCACCAGCTCGCGCTGACGGTGAACGTCGTGAAGAGATACCCGACGGTCAGAGATGCGGAGGCCGCGGGCTACCGCTGTGCCGGGCCGTTCAAGCCCGGCCTGGGCACTCATTACCTGGGCGGAGTAGCCAGCAGGAGCGACACGCTGACCGACGCCGAGATCCTGCACCCGTCGGCCGTCATCTACGACGGCACGGCGCCCAGCTCGCCGGTCGCCGGTGTGATGTACATGTACGAACCGCCGGAGGGGGGTCAGAGCCGGAGGGAGCCGGAAGGCTTTGCCGGGCCGAACGACCAGTGGCATTACCACACCGGGATCTATCTCGTGCCCGGTCCGAATGGAGTGCAGGAGGCCAGCAAACCGCGGGCGCGGCGGCGGGAAGCACGACTCCGGGGTGGGGGAGG
>DATAAL010000097.1:0-3393 GCA_036260145.1 Longimicrobiaceae bacterium
AGCGGGGGCACGCCCGGCCAGGCAGTTCGGAAACGTCGTTCAGACCGGTGCCACCGGAGCCGCGCCCACGCTCCGGTCACCGGCGCCGCGAGCGGCCAGACCATCACGCTCCTCCAGCCGCCGGGTGAGCACCCGGTCCACCGACCAGCGCCCGCTCCCCCGGATCAGGATGGCGATCACCATCGCCAGCGCCAGGAGGTGGAACTCGAAGCCCTCGCCGCGCGGCTGGGTGTACCAGTTCATGAAGAAGCCCCAGCGGCCGTGCACGAAGTAGATCGCCCCCAGCATCACCAGCCCGGTCCCGGCAGCCGCGAGCCGCCCGAAGATCCCCAGGACCAGGGCCAGCGCGCCCAGCGAGTCGCTCAGCACCACCATCCAGCCGAGGGCCACCGGGATCCCGAAGGCCCGCTGGAACATCTCCGTGGTCTCCGCGGGGCCGTGCCCCCCGAACCAGCCCAGGAGCTTCTGGGCTCCGTGCGCCGCGACGACGAGCCCCAGGGTCACGCGGATCACGAAGGTGGCGAGGTCATCGTCCGTGTGGATCAGCCGCTTGAGCATGGATTCTCCTTTCCCGTGGGAGGTGGCACGACGCGAAGCGTCGTGAAATGTGCTGACATGGCGACAAGGTAAACCCCGGCCCCGGGGTTGACCAGGGGAACGTCACTCCGGGTCCCAGACGGCGCGCAGGGGGAAGGCGCCTCCGGTGCGGTCGCGGGGGTAGCGGAGGGCGTTCTGCACGTAGCGCACCCCCTCGATCTCCTGGTCGAAGTCGATGTGGCTGTGCCCGAAGACGTGCACCCGGGCGCCTACCCGCCGCACCTGCGCGTCCAGCGCCGCGCACCCCGCTACCTGGGGGAGCCCCCGGAAGCGGAGGTACTTCGCGGGGGGGAGGAGATCGCGCCGCGGGAGGAAGTGGGAGAAGGAGACCACCGGGGCGTCGTACGTCCGCAGGTGCGACTCGTTCATTCCCAGGAAGAAGTCGCAGGGGCGCCCCACTCCCTCCGGCCAGCGGCAGAAGTGGAAGTCGGCCCACCCCTCCAGCTCCCCGGTCTCGGCGTCGTCGTACGAGTCGAACTCCGCCTCATACCAGGAGAAGAGGGGGACGATCCACACCCCCTCCAGCCGGGCCGGGCGCGTCCGCACCCCCAGGGAGTCGCAGAGCCGGAGGATGCGGTTGAACTTGTCCACCGAGTCGCCGGTGTCACCCCGCACCCAGAGCTCGTGGTTGCCGGGGACGAAGAACACCTCGCGGAAGCGGGCGCGGAGGAGGGCGAGGGTGGCCTCCAGCCTGTCCATCCCGTCCGCGATGTCCCCGGCCACGATCAGGGCGTCGCCGGTGTGCTCCCCCAGGGGGATCCCCTCCACCAGCGCGCGATTCTCCCGGAAGTCCGTGTGCAGGTCGGAGACCGCGAAGATGCGCATGCCCGCGGGCTCAGGGAGTCTCCGCGTCGCGCGGGGCCGGGAAGATCAGGCTGCGCACGGTCTGGCCGTCCCGCAGCGCCAGCTCGTGGCAGGGGTGGCGGACCGCCTCCAGCGAGTGGTCGGGGTGGTAGATGACCCCACCCCCGGTGGGGATCCCGATCCCCTGCACGCTCTCCCCCATCAGCCGCACCGCCCGCCTGAGGTGCTCCCACTCGTCCCGCTCCGCGTGCGCGTCGATGATATACGGAACGAACTTGAAGGTGTCGATCAGGTCCTCCGTTCCGGCTGGGCCCTCCGCGGGCCACCCCACCAGCCCGAGCTGCACCGCCCCGGCGGACACCCCCATCAGGACCGCCTTGGCGTAGTAGCGGCGCACCACGATCTCCCGGACGCCGCTCCACTCGAAGGCCTGCCACCCCAGCTCGACGTCGCCGCCGGCCAGCAGGATCAGGTCGGCCTGCTCCAGGTACGCCCGGTCCTCGTCCGAGGGGTCGGTGGGGATCATCCGGGTGTCGGTGATCCCGATCCCCTCCATCGCCCCCTGGAAGATGGTGTAGAACTCCGGGTTGTCCCCGTTGGACGCCCCCAGGTACGCCGCCCGCGGGGCCGGGGAGTCCAGCAGGGCGCGGATCGTCTCCAGGAAGAGCCGGTCGCCCTCCCGCCAGAACAGGAGCTGGCTGTCCGCCAGGAGGAAGATGGGCCGGACGTCCGGGCGCGTGGCGAGCCCCTGGGCCGGTGAGCTTTCCTCGGGGAGGTCGTCGGGATCCGGGTAGAGGTTCATGTTTCCCGCGTAGATCTTGTCCAATCGACTTCGACGCTCCGGGCTACCGCCACAGGTTCACGAAGACCGTAATGATAACGGCGTTGGTGAAATCGATGAAGAAGGCGCCCACCATGGGCACCACCAGGAAGGCGCGCGGGGCGGGACCGTAGCGCTCCACCAGCGAGCGCATGTTCGCCATGGCGTTGGCGGTGGTCCCCAGCATGAACCCGCAGAAGCCGCCGCTCATCACCGCCGCGTCGTAGTCGCGCCCCATGGTCCGGAAGATCAGCCAGAAGGAGGCGGCGATCAGCGCCATCTGCGCCACCAGGATGGCGACCAGGGGGAGCGCCAGCGCGGCCACCTCCCACAGCTTCAGCGTCATCAGCGCCAGCACGATGAAGAGTGAGAGCGCGGTGTTCCCCAGGTCGTCGATAGTGCGCTGCGACAGCCCGATCCACCCCGTGACGTCGTCCAGGTTGCGGACCACCGCGGCCACCAGCATGGCGCCGATGTACGCCGGTAAGGTGATCCCCGTGGTGGAGATCCAGGTGCTGACCCAGGAACCCGCCCACATTGCCACCAGGATGGCGACCAGGTTCTTGAGGAGGACGTACGACTCCACGTCCTCGCCCTCCGGGGTGGCGACGGCGGGCTCGGGGAGCTTCTCTTCCACCAGGTTGGCGGCGGTCAGCGACGGGTCGGTCTCCGCCGCCCGGACCGCCTCCGCCCCCCGCCCCCGGGGGCCGTGCAGCTCGTGCCGCTCGATGAGACGGGTGGCCAGGGGGGCGCCGATCACCCCGCCCGAGACAATCCCCACCATCGCCGCAGCCACCGCCAGCGTCGCCGCCCCTGTCACCCCGGCCTCCTCGAAGAGCGGGGCGAAGGCCAGCCCGGTGGCCGGCCCCCCGGTCAGCGTCACCGATCCGGCCAGCACCCCCAGCAGCGGATCCACGCCGAAAGGGAGCGCCACCAGGATCCCCACCATGTTCTGCAGCACCGCGAAGACGGTGGCGATCCCGAAGAAGAGGAGGACCTGCGGCCCCCCCACCCGCAGCAGCGACAACGACGCCCCGAAGCCGATGCTGGTGAAGAAGGCGATCATCAGCGGGCTCTGCAGGGTGGTGTCGAACTCGAAGAGGGTGACCCCTCGCGCGCGGGCCGCCACGATGGTGAGCGACGCCAGGAGTCCCCCGATCACCGGGGCGGGG
>DATAAL010000098.1:0-3507 GCA_036260145.1 Longimicrobiaceae bacterium
CCGCCGGATCGCCCCGCCCACCTCGTCCGCGTCCAGCGCCTCCGCGGCCGGCGGGGGGACGCAGAGGAGGAGGGCACCGGGCGCGTCCAGCTCCCGGTGCGCCCGCCAGAGCGCCGCCACCTCTCCCGCGTCCTCCACCCGCACGTCCACCAGGAGGCCGCTCCCCGCCGAGTAGAAGGCCGGGAGCTCGTCGGTGCGCCACCCCACCACCAGCACCCCCGCCGTCTCCAGTGCCTCGCGGGTGGCGGGGAGGTCCAGAACCGCCTTGGCGCCCGCGCACACCACCACCATCGGGGTGCGCCCCAGCTCCGTGAGGTCGGCAGAGACATCCCGCGCCTCCCCACGGTGCACCCCGCCGATCCCCCCGGTGGCGAACACGGCGACGCCGGCCCGGTGCGCCAGCCACATCGTGGAGGCCACGGTGGTGGCCCCGTCCGCCCGGCGCGCCACGGCCACGGGGAGGTCGCGAGTGGAGAGCTTGAGCACCCCGTCGGCCGTGGCCATGCGCTCCAGCTCCTCCGCATCCAGCCCGACGCGCGGCGCCCCCCCGGTCACCCCCACGGTGGCGGGAACGGCTCCCCCGGCGCGCACCTCCTCCTCCAGCGCCCGCCCCACCTCCAGGTTGCGCGGGCGGGGAAGCCCGTGCGCCAGCACGGTGGACTCCAGCGCGACCACGGGGCGGCGTGCACGGAGGGCCTCGCGGACTTCCAGGGAGACACGGATCATCATCTTCGGAGCCGGGGTGCGGGGAAGCCGGGGCGCGGGTAAATTACCCCCGCCGCCGGGGGTGCGACACCCCGGGAGGGACGGTCCCGGTCCGGCACGGCACGTCACCCTGTCCAGGAAGCTCGAATGCGGGTAGCGGTCCTCTTCGGCGGCACCAGCGCGGAGCGTGACGTCTCCATCGCCAGCGGAGCGCAGGTGATGAAGGCGCTTCGCGAGGCCGGGCACCAGGTGATCGCGGTGGACACGGCGCGGGGGGTGCTGAACCCCGGCGAGGAGCGGCGCCTCCTCTCGGCGGGGGTGGCTCCCACGCCACCCGACCCGGGGGAGCTGGAGCTGATCCGCGCCGAGGCCTCCGGCCCGCTCCCCGCGACCGCGGATCTCCGGGACATCGACGTGGTCTTCCTGACTCTGCATGGCGGCACGGGCGAGGACGGCACCATCCAGGCCCTTCTCGACCTCACCGGCATCCCCTACGTCGGGAGCGGGCACCGGGCGAGCGCCACGGCGATGGACAAGGACCTCTCCAAGCGCCTCTTCCGCGCCGCGGGGATCCCCACCCCGGAGTGGCTAATGGCACCGGCGGATCCCGAGGAGGTGCGGGACCGGGTGGGGTACCCCGTGGTGGTGAAGCCGAACAAGCAGGGCTCCACGGTGGGGCTGACCGTCGTCAGGGAGCCGTCGGGGCTGGAGACCGCCATCGAGGAGGCGTACCGCCACGACGACGAGGTGATGCTCGAACGGTTCGTCCCGGGGCGCGAGCTGACTTGCGGCATCCTGGCCGATCAGCCCCTCGCGGTGGGGGAGATCATCCCCCGGCGGAGCGAGATCTTCGACTACGAGAGCAAGTACCAGGAGGGCGGCGCCGAAGAGATCTTCCCGGCGGACCTCACCGACGAGCAGACGCGCACCGTCCAGGAGCTGGCGCTCCGGGCGCACCGGACGCTGAAGCTGGAGGGGTTCAGCCGGGTGGACTTCCGCATGGACGAGCAGGGGACCCCGTGGTGTCTGGAGGTGAACACCCTCCCCGGGATGACCGCCACCAGCCTCCTCCCGCAGTCCGCGAAGGCAGCCGGGATCTCCTTCCCCGAGCTGTGCGACCGCATCTGCCGCCTGGCGGTGGAGCGCCACCAGCGCAGGAAAGCGCAGTGAAGCAGTCAGCAGTTCCGCAGTATCCCTCAAATCCTGTGCGGAGGGAGACACGGCAGTATCGTGGCTCCCTCCGCGGACGGGGAGACCCGCGCAGTTTGCGGGGCTCACCGGCCCCGCGGAAGAGACGAACGGTGGTATCGTTCGTCTCTGGAGCGGCCCCACATCGAGAGCTAAACGACGCAAGACCATGGCGACCCCCACGAAACCCGGCGACATGGACCCGGAAGAGTTCCGCCGCCACGCCCACGCCGTCGCCGACTGGATTGCCGACTACTTCCGCGACATCGACCGCTACCCGGTTCTCGCCCCCGTCCAGCCGGGAGACATTGCCGCGAAGCTCCCCGTCGACGCACCCGAGGAACCGGAAAGCATGGACGCCATCCTCCGGGACTTCCACGGGACCATCCTCCCCGGGATCACCCACTGGAACCACCCGGGCTTCTTCGCCTACTTCGCCATCACCGGCTCCGGCCCCGGCGTCCTGGGCGAGATGCTGACCGCCGCGCTCAACGTCAACGCCATGCTCTGGCGCACCGGCCCCGCCCCCACCGAGCTGGAGGAGCGCTCGCTGGACTGGCTCCGGCAGATGATGGGGCTCCCGGCCGGGTTCCACGGCCACATCCAGGACACCGCCTCCATCTCCTCGCTCACCGCCATCGCCGCCGCGCGCGAGGCCACCGGGCTGGGGATCCGCGAGGACGGGATGAGCGGGCGCGACCTCCCCCGGCTCCGTCTGTACTGCTCGGAGGAAGCGCACTCCTCCATCGAGAAGGCGGGGATCGCCCTGGGCGTCGGCCGCACCGGGACCCGACGCATCCCCACCGACGCGGAGTTCCGCATGGACCCTATCGCGCTGGAGACCGCCGTCGCGGAGGACCTCGCCGCGGGGTGGAGGCCCTTCTGCGTGGTGGCGACGGTGGGCACCACCTCCACCACCAGCATCGATCCCGTCCCCCGCATCGCCGAGGTGTGCGAGAGGCACGGTCTCTGGCTGCACGTGGATGCCGCGTACGCCGGATCCGCCGCGGTGGTACCGGAGATGCGCTGGATCCTGGAAGGGTGCGAGCGCGCGGACTCGCTGGTGGTGAACCCGCACAAGTGGCTTTTTGTCCCGGTGGACTGCTCCGCCCTCTTCGTCCGCCGCCCCGAGCGGGTGCGCCACGCCTTCTCCATCCTCCCGGAGTACCTGATCACTCCCGAGGGGAGCTCGGCCACCAACCTGATGGACCTGGGCCCCGCGCTGGGGCGCCGCTTCCGCGCCCTGAAGCTGTGGATGACGCTCCGCTACTTCGGGCGGGCGGGGATCGCCGAGCGGATCCGGGAGCACCTCCGCCTGGCCCGGGAGTTCGCGGGGTGGGTGGACGCGGAGCCGGGGTGGGAGCGCCTCGCCCCCGTCCCGTTCAGCACGGTGGTGTTCCGGAGGATCCCGGACGGGATCCCGGACGAGGAGGCGGACCGCGTCAACGAGCGGATCCTGGAGCGGGTCAACGCCACCGGCGAGGCGTTCCTGTCGCACACCCGTATCCGCGGCCGGCTGGCGCTGCGGCTCGCCATCGGGAACCTGCGCACCTCGGAGGCGCACGTGCAGAGGGCCTGGGAGCTGTTGAACGAGGGGGCGCAAAACATGTGATC
>DATAAL010000099.1:0-2794 GCA_036260145.1 Longimicrobiaceae bacterium
GCGGTTCGCCGCGGCTAACCGGTTCTCCGAGAAGCGGTTGATGGCGTACGAGTCACCGGCCTTGGACTGCGTCCGGTAGGCGGTGAAGTACCAGTTGGGGAGCGTCATCCGGAACTGGGCGAAGTTGTAGAGCCACCCGTCGAGCTGGTTGCGCCCCACGTTGGTCTGTCCCACCCCGTCCGTCTGGCTGATCCCGCCGCTCAGCTCGGCGCGCCCGCTGCCGAAGTAGCGCACCAGGGCGCCGCTCCCGCGGGAGACCCGCGACGTCCAGTCCACCTCGCCGCCCACCGCGGTCTCGGGGATGGCGCCGCCGGCGCCGTAGCGCAGCTCGTTGGACCAGTCGTCCGCGTCCTGCCACTCCCCGGCGACCTTGTACCCCCAGTTGCCGAGGACCCCGGCGTGCCGGAGCTGCACGTCCTTGTAGCTCCGGTTCCCGCCCGTCACCTCCACGGTGGTCCCCGGGTAGTCGCGCGGGTCCTTGGTGCTCAGGGTGAGCACCCCGTTGGAGGCGTCCGCCCCGTACAGCGCCGCGCCGGGGCCGACGATCACCTCCAGCCCCTCCAGGTCCACCTTGGGCGTCGCGGTGAACTGCCCCACCGGGAGCCCGTTCTCCGGGAGGACCGCGATCCGCCCGTCCTCCATCATCAGCATCCGGTTGTTGAAGGAGGAGTTGAAGCCGCGGGCGTTGATGGCGACGCTGGTGGCGCCCACCTGGATGAAGTCCAGCCCCTTGGCCTGCTTCAGCGCCCCCACGAAGGAGTTGCCGACCGCGTTCTCCAGCGCCTCCGGCCCGATCTTGGTGATGGTGGCCGGGGCCTCGGTGACCCGCTCCGCCTCGCGGGAGGCGGAGACCACCAGGGCGTCCAGCTCCACCGGGCTGGGGGTGAGGGCGATGGCGACCAGCGTCTCCTCCCCGCCGCGCACCGTCACCTCCTGGGTGGTGCTGCGGTGGCCGGGCTGGGAGACGCGGAGCTGGTGGGTCCCCGCCGGGACGTTCATCAGGAAGAAGGCGCCCTGCGGGTCGGTCACCGAGTTCAGGCGCGTGCCCACCACGACGATGCGGGCGCCGGCGAGCGCGGCCCCCTCGGCGCCGGCCACCGTGCCGCGGATGGTGCCGGTCTGCGCCGGTGCCCAGGCGGGGAAGAGCGCCATGGCTGCGGCCAGCAGCAGGACGGAGCGCCAGCGGGGGCGCGGGGTGGTGCTGCTTCGGAACATGGGAGAACCCTCCACGGTGTGGGGACACGGGAGCGCGGCCGGGGAAGTCGGACGCGCGGACGGAACCTCGGAACGGACCGGCACGGACGGAGGAGGGGTCATCCCTCCTCCTCGGGAACGCAGACCAGCGCCTCGCCCTCGATCACGGTCTCGCCGGCCTGGTTGGCGCACGTGGTCAGCAGGCGGACCCGGCGCTTGGCCGCGAACAGCTCCGCCACCTCCACCCGCGCCGTGACGGTGTCGCCGATGCGCACCGGGCGGACGAAGCGGAGGCTCTGGGACAGGTAGATGGTCCCGGGGCCGGGGAGGCGCATCGCCAGGGCGGCGGAGATGAAGCCGGCGCCGAGCATCCCGTGCGCGATGCGCCCGCCGAAGCGGGAGCGCTCCGCGTAGGCCTGGTCCAGGTGCGCGGGGTTGAAGTCCCCCGTGATCCCCGCGAACAGGACCACGTCGGCCTCGGTGACCGTCTTCCCCCACTCGGCCCGCTGGCCGACCTGCAGCTCGTCGAAGCGCATCAGACGCCCATCACTAGGCGGACGTCGGGATCGAGCTGCGCCGCCGCGCGCCGGCGGGTGAGCCACGAGACGCCGAAGAAGACCACGATGGCGAGCACCAGCGAGAGCCCGGAGACGGTGACCCCCGTGGGGAACGAGTAGACCTTGAAGTAGGCCAGCGTCTCGAAGAGCAGCGTCACCACCAGCCCCACGCCGATGGAGGCTACCGCCCCCTCCCGGGTGGCGCCCTCCCAGTTCAGCCCCACGGCCAGCGCCGGGACCAGGGTGGAGGCGAACAGCCCCCAGCCGAAGATCCCCAGGAAGGCCACCAGCGCCCCCGGGAGGAGGGCCAGCGCCGCCGCGGCCACCGAGATCGCCACGGTGGAGACGCGCCCCCAGAACAGCTCGTTGCGCACCCGCCGCCCGAGGGCCAGCGGGAGGTCGTGGGTGATGGCCGCGGCGCCGATGTTCATGAACGAATTGACGGTGCTCATGATGGCCGCCGCGACGCCGGAGAAGACCAGTCCGGCCAGGAGCACCGGGGTGTAGCGGAGCAGGAAGAAGGGGGTGGCGTCGTCCGGACGGGCGAGCGGCTCCATCCGTCCCTCGGCCACCAGCGCCTTCACCGCCACCCCCACTCCGAAGTACAGGAGCATGGTGACGATCAGCGCCACGGTGACCAGGAGCGGATACCACTTCAGCTTCCGCGGGTCGCGCAGCATGTAGAACTTGTGGACCACGTGCGGCTGCCCCATCGACCCCACCCCGAAGACGAAGAAGAGGGAGAGCGCCGCCAGCGGCCCCATCTTTCCGAAGGGCCCCAGGAAGGCGGGGTCGGCCTCCAGCAGGGTGCGGGAGATCCCCTCCATCCCGCCCCCCACCTGCAGGGTGTAGACGAAGACCAGGACGGAGGCCACCGCCATCAGGCTCCCCTGGAACATGTCCGTGTAGATCCCGGCCAGGATCCCCCCGGCTACCGAGTAGGCCAGGACCACCGCCATTCCGATCCACACCCCCCAGAAGAGCCCGGTCCCGAAGATGGCGTCGATCACCAGCCCCAGGGCGAGCAGGTTGGTCGCCATGTA
>DATAAL010000100.1:0-7535 GCA_036260145.1 Longimicrobiaceae bacterium
GCGGGTGGCGGCGGCCGTCGCCTCGGTGTTCGAGGCGGACGGGGAGGCGCAGCTCGTCGCCTATTTCGTCCCGCGGCCCGGCGCCGAGGGCGACGACGCGCTCGGCGGCGAGCTCCGCGACGCGCTGCGGGCGCGGCTCCCGGAGTTCATGGTCCCGGCGATGGTGGTCCCGATCTCCGAGATCCCGCTGACCCGGAGCGGGAAGACCGACCGCCGCGCCCTCCCCGACCCGCGCGAGCTGCAGTCGAAGCGCAGGGTGGAGTACGTGGCGCCCACCGGCGAGGTGGAGAGCTCCATCGTCCGCATCTGGCAGGAGGTGCTGGGCGTGGAGCGGATCGGGATCCACGACAACTTCTTCGACCTGGGCGGGAACTCCCTGCTCGTGGTCCAGGCGTACGACCGGATGGTCGAGGCCATGGGGGAGAAGCTCACCCTGGTGGAGCTCTTCCAGTACCCCACCGTCACCCTCCTGGCGGAGCGCCTGAGCACCGGCCAGGAGACGGCGGCGGCGTCCCTCAAGCACGCGGAGAGCCGCGCGCTCAAGCAGCGCGAGGCCATGCAGCGCCAGCGCAGGCAGAACACTCCCAGCCCCCGGGGCTGACCCTCACCACTGGAGACGAAGTACGATGGATAGCATCGCCATTGTCGGTCTGTCGGGCCGGTTCCCGGGTGCCAGCAACGTCGACGAGTTCTGGAGCAACCTGCGTGAGGGCGTGGAGTCGATCACCCACTTCTCGGACGAGGAGCTGGACCGGGTGGCGATCGACCCCGCGGAGCTGGCCGACCCCGGCTACGTGAAGGCGCGCGGCGTCCTGGAGAACGTGGAGGGCTTCGACGCGGCCTTCTTCGACTTCACCCCGCGCGAGGCGCAGATCACCGACCCGCAGCACCGCCTCTTCATCGAGTGCGCCTGGGAAGCGCTGGAGACCGCCGGGTACAACCCGAAGGCGTACGACGGCTCCATCGGCGTCTTCGCCGGGGCGGGGGCCAACAGCTACATGCTCTTCAACCTCAGCTCCGCCGGCGAGCTGACGGGGACCATCGACACCTTCCAGGCGTTCATCCACAACAAGAACGACCACCTCACCACCCGCGTCGCCTACAAGCTCGACCTGCGCGGGCCGTGCGTGACGGTGCAGACGGCGTGCTCCACCTCGCTGGTGGCCACCGCGCTCGCCTGCCAGTCGCTGATGAGCTACCAGTGCGACATGGCGCTGGCCGGCGGCGTCAACGTGTTCGTCCCCCAGAAGACGGGTTACCTGCACCACGAGGGCGGGATCGGCTCCCCGGACGGGCGCTGCCGCCCTTTCGATGCTAGCGCCGCGGGGACGCTGGGCGGGAACGGCGCCGGGGTGGTGGTGCTGAAGCGCTACGAGGATGCGATCGCCGACGGCGACACCATCCACGCGGTGATCCGCGGGTGGGGGGTGAACAACGACGGCTCGGTCAAGGTGGGGTACACCGCGCCGGGGGTGGACTCCCAGGCCGAGGTGATCTCCACCGCACAGGTGTTCGCGGACGTCCCGGCCGAGACCATCACCTACGTGGAGGCGCACGGCACCGGGACCGCCATCGGCGACCCCATCGAGGTCCAGGCGCTCACCAGGGCGTTCCGCCGCGAGACGGACCGGAGCGGCTTCTGCGCCCTCGGCTCGGTCAAGAGCAACATCGGGCACCTGGACGCCGCGGCCGGCGTGGCCGGGCTCATCAAGACGGTGCAGGCGCTCAGGCACCGCCAGATCCCGCCCTCGCTCCACTTCGAGGAGCCCAATCCGCGCATCGACTTCGCGAGCACCCCCTTCTATGTGGCCTCCCGCCTGACGCCGTGGGAGACCGGGGGCGCGCCGCGCCGCGCAGGGGTCTCCTCCTTCGGGCTGGGAGGGACCAACGCGCACCTGGTGCTGGAGGAGGCCCCGGCCGCGGAGGAGCCGGCGCCCGCCAGGGACCGCCAGCTCCTGGTGATCTCCGGGCAGAGCGCAGCCGCCATGGAGGCCGCCACCCAGAGGCTGGTGGAGCACCTGAAGGCCCACCCCGAGCAGTCGCTGGCGGACGTTGCCTACACCCTGCAGGTGGGGCGTGCCTCCTTCGAGCACCGGCGGATGCTGGTGTGCCGCGACCGCGACGAGGCCGTCTCCATGCTGGAGGCGCTGACCCCGGAGCGCGTGGTCACCCGCAGCCAGGTCCCGGTGCGCCGCCCGCTCACCTTCATGTTCCCGGGGCAGGGGGCGCAGTACCCGGGGATGGGCTCCGGGCTGTACGAGACCGAGCCGGTCTTCCGCGCCGAGGTGGACCGCTGCCTGGAGCTGGTGCAGCCGCACCTGGACTTCGACCTCCGGGCGCTCCTCTTCGCTGACACGGACGACGCGGAGGCTGCCGCCGCCATGGGCCGCACCGCCGCCACCCAGCCCGCGCTCTTCATCGTGGAGTACGCGCTGGCGAGGCTGTGGATGAGCTGGGGGGTGAAGCCGGACTCCATGATCGGCCACAGCATCGGCGAGTACGTGGCCGCGGCGCTGGCCGGGGTGATGTCGCTGGAGGATGCGCTGAAGCTGGTGGCCGCGCGCGGGGCGCTGATCCAGGCGCTCCCCGGCGGCGCCATGCTCGGCGTCCCGCTCTCGGAGCGGAAGGTGCGGGCGATGCTGGGCGGCGACCTGTCGCTGGCCGCCGTCAACGGCGACGAGCTGTGCGTGGTCTCCGGGACGCGGGAGGCGGTGGACGCCTTCGCCGCGAAGCTGGAAGAGCTGGGGGTCACCGGGCGCCCGCTGCACACCTCGCACGCCTTCCACTCGGCGATGATGGAGCCGATGCTGGACGCCTTCCGGGCGAAGGTCCGCGAGGTGAAGCTGAGCGCCCCCGAGCTGCCCTACCTCTCCAACGTCACCGGCACCTGGATCACCGCCGGGGACGCGGTCGACCCGGAGTACTACGTCCGGCACATCCGGCAGACGGTGCGCTTCCACGACGGGATCAGCGAGCTGGTCGGCGACCCCAACGCCGCGCTCCTGGAGGTGGGCCCCGGGCGGACGCTCCGCTCCGTGGTCCGCTGGCACCCGAAGAAGCTCCCCGGGCAGGTGATGCACGCCTCCCTCCCGCACGCCAAGGAGCGCAACGACGATCGCGAGTTCATCCTGAACACCGTGGGGCAGCTCTGGCTCGCCGGGGTGGAGATCGACTGGAAGGCGCTGTACGCGGGGGAGCGGCGGCGGCGTGTCCCGCTCCCCACCTATCCCTTCCAGCGCAAGCGCTACTGGATCGACATGCAGGCTGGCGGACGCCGCGCTGCGGCGAAATCGCTGGCCAAGAAGCAGGACGTGGGCGACTGGTTCTGGGTTCCCACCTGGAAGGAGTCTCCCGCGCCCGTCGCCGACGCCTCCGTCGCTGCTGACGAGGGCACCTGGCTCCTCTTCTCCGGCGAGGGCGGGATCTCCTCCGCCGTGGCCGACCGGCTGGCGAAGGCCGGGCGCAGCGTTGTCACCGTGCGCGCCGGGTACGGCTTCCGCGAGCTGGCGCAGGGCTCGTACGAGATCGACCCGCGCAGGCGCGAGGACTACGGCGCGCTGCTGGCGCGCCTCGCCGGGAGCGGCAAGCTGCCGCGGCGCGTCGTCCACCTGTGGAACGTGGTGAGCGGCCCCGGCGACGTGCTGGACCGCAGCCTCCACTCCCTCCTCTTCCTGGCGCAGGCCATCGGCGAGCGGGGGACCACGGACCCGATCTCCCTCACCGTGGTCACCGGCGGGATGCAGGAGGTCACCGGCGGCGACCTGTCGAACCCGGAGCAGTCGGTGGTGCTGGGCCCGGTGCGGGTGATCCCGCGCGAGTACGGCCACGTCGCCTGCCGCAGCGTGGACGTGGTGCTCCCCGCGCCGGGGAGCTGGCAGGAGGAGAAGCTGGTGGGACAGCTCGTGGCCGAGGCCGCTTCCGACGGCGCGGACACGGTGGTGGCCCTGCGCAGCGGGCACCGCTGGGTGCAGGACTTCGACCCGGTGAAGCTCCCCCCGGTGGCGGACACCATCCCGGTGGTCCGCGAGGGCGGCGTCTACCTGATCACCGGCGGCCTGGGCGGGATCGGCCTGCAGGTGGCCGAGCACCTGGCCCGCACCGCCCGCGCGAAGCTGGTCCTCACCGGCCGCTCGGAGTTCCCGGCGCGCGCCGAGTGGGACGCCTGGGTCGCCTCCCACGAGGCCACCGAGGCCACCTCCCGGAAGATCCAGGCGCTGAAGGCGCTGGAGGCGCTGGGGGCCGAGGTGCTGGTGGGCGCCGCCGACGTGGCCGACGAGGCTGCCATGCGCGCCGTGGTGGACCGGGCCCGGGCGAAGTGGGGCGAGATCCACGGCGTGGTGCACGCCGCGGGCGTCCCCTCCGGCGGGCTGGTGCAGATGAAGACGCCGGAGCAGGTCGCGCAGGTTCTCGCCCCCAAGGTGCAGGGGACGCGCGTCCTGGAGCGGATCTTCGCGGGCGACCGGCTGGACTTCGTGGTCCTGTGCTCCTCGCGCACCTCGGTGATGGGGCGCTTCGGGCAGGTGGACTACACTGCGGCCAACGCCTTCCTGGATGCCTTCGCCCGCTACTACCGGCAGAAGACCGGCACCTATACGGTCTCGGTGAACTGGGGCGCCTGGGAGGAGGTGGGGATGGCGGCCGTGAACCACGGCCCCGCCTCGAAGGAGGCGACCACCACGGTCATCCGCACCTACGACCATCCGCTCCTGGAGCGGCTGATCGTGGACGAGCCGGGGCGGCAGGTGTTCGCCACCGACTTCTCCATCGAGAAGCACTGGCCCATCGACGAGCACCGCATCATCGGCAACGCGGTGATGCCGGGCGTCACCTACTTCGAGATGCTGCGCGCCGCGCTCCAGGAGCGCGCCGGGGACCGGGTGGTGACGATCCGCGAGTCGTTCTTCGTGGAGCCGATGCACCTCAAGGACGGTGAGGTGCGCGAGGGACGGCTGGAGATCCGCGACGAGGGCCCGGACGAGTTCTCCTTCCAGATCTGGAGCTGGGACGGGAACAACCCCTCGGGCCGGATACGGAAGCACGCTATGGGGCGCGTCGGGATCGACGACCGGCAGCCGGCGCAGAAGAACGACCTGCAGGCCGTCATCGCCCGCTGCCCGGAGCAGGCCACCATCCTCCAGGAGGAGCGCGAGGACGACCTGGGGCCGCGCTGGCAGAGCATCCACCGGCTGCACCTGGGGAAGAACGAGCTGGTGCTGGAGCTGGAGCTCCCCGAGGCCTTCGAGTCCGACTGGGAGAAGTGGGTGTTCCACCCGGCCATCCTGGACCGCGCCGCGGGGATCACCAAGGTCTTCCTGGCGCGCGAGGGGTACTACCTCCCGCTGATCTACCGCGGGATCCCGCTGGCCCGCCCGCTGAGCGGGAAGCTGTACTCGCACGGCCGCTTCCACGAGGAGGAGAGCGGCGACCGCGACACCATCGTCTTCGACTTCAACCTCATGGACGAGAACGGGGACACCGTTCTCCGGGTGGAGAAGTTCACGCAGAAGCGGGTCAACGACCCGGGCGCCGAGATCCGCAACCTGGCGGACGCCGGGGCGTCGCTGGAGTTCGGTGAGAAGGCGGGCGCAGCCGGCGACGGGATCCTCCCGCGGGAGGGGGTGGACGCCTTCGCGCGGATCCTGGCGGCGCGGATGGAGCCGCAGGTGGTGGTCTCCCCCAACGACCTGCACGCGGCGATCGAGCAGAGCGACGCGCAGGTCAGCGACGCCATCCTGGAGTCGCTGGAGTCCCGCGGCTCCGACGCGCCCCGTAGCGCCCGGCCCGACCTCTCTTCCGAGTACGTGGCGCCCCGCAACGAGATCGAGCGCCGCATCGCCAGGGTGTGGGGCGAGGTGCTCGGGGTGGAGCAGGTGGGGGTGCACGACAACTTCTTCGAGCTGGGCGGCGACTCGGTGCAGGCCATCCAGATCATGGCCAAGGGGAAGCAGGCCGGGCTGCACCTCACCCCGCAGCAGTTCTTCCAGTACGAGACCATCGCCGAGCTGGCCCAGATGATCGGCGAGGTCCTGGAGGAGGAGGCGCAGCACGGCGCGGTGATCGGCGAGGTCCCGCTCGCCCCGGCGCAGCGCTGGCACCTGGAGCGGACGGGCGGGCGCGGCTACGCGGCGCAGGCGGTGCTCCTGGAGGCGCGCCGCCGCCTGGACGCCGGGCACCTGGGAGAGGCGGTGCGCCACGTCCTGGCGCACCACGACGCCCTGCGGCTGCAGTTCACCCCGGAGGGCGGGGAGTGGAAGCAGGTCAGCGCCACCGCGGGCGAGGACCTCCCCTTCGAGACGATCGCGGTGGAGGAGATCCCCGCGACGGAGCGGGTGGACGCCGCCCGCACGCAGGCGGAGCGGATCGCGGCGGGGTTCGACCTGGCGGTCGGGCCGCTCCTCCACGTCGCCCTGCTCGACGCGGGGGCGGACGCCCCGCAGCTCCTCCTGGTGGTGGCCCACGATCTGGTGGCGGACGCCCCGTCCTGGCCGCTCCTCCTGGAGGACCTGGCAACGGTGTACGGGCAGGTGGCCCGGGCGCAGGAGGTCCGGCTCCCCGCCAAGACGGTATCCTTCAAGGCCTGGTCCGAGGCGGCTGGGAAGCTGGTGGGCTCCGATGCCCTGGCCCGCGAGGCGGCGTTCTGGCGGGAGGAGGTCCCCGCCGAGGGTTCCACTCTGCCGAGGGACCGGGAGCCGGCCGGTGCCACCGTCGAGGCGACGGCGCAGGTGGTGGTGTCCGCCATCGACGCGGAGCTGGCGCGCGAAGCGGCCGAGGAGGTCACGCAGGCCCGCCGCGCCGAGGCCGACGAGGTGCTCCTCGCTGCGCTGGTCCAGACGCTCGCGGAGTGGGCGGGGAGCCGCTCCGCGCTGGTGGACGTGGCGTACGACGCCCGCGGCGGCGAGGCCGGCGACGCCGACTACTCGCGGACCGTGGGGTGGATGGAGCACCTGGTCCCGGTGCGGGTGGAGGCGGATTCCTTCGATCCGGTGGCGACCCTCAAGGCCGTGAAGCAGCGGGTACGGCACCTCGCCGGGCACGCGGAGGGGTACGGCGTGCTCCGCCACCTGGCCGGCGGGCACGAGGTCGGGGAGATGCTACGCTCCGCACCACAGGCCGAGGTCGGGTTCCGGTACGTGGACCTGTCGGCCGGGCTGGTGTCGCAGTTCGGCCCGTGGGAGGCGGTGGACGGAGCCGCCTTCCCGCTCCGCGGCGGCGACGTGCCGCGGGCGCACCTGGTGGAGGTGGAGGCCGTCCGCGGCGACGACGGGGTGCGGGTGCGATGGGCCTTCTCCCCGGAGGTCCACGACCGGGCGACGGCGGAGCGGCTGGCCGCTTCGTTCGAGGCGTCGCTCCGCGCCCTGGTGGAGCGGTCCCGGACGGCGCAGCCGGAGGGCTTCACCCCCGAGGACTTCCCGCTGGCCAACCTCGACGCGGCCACGCTGGGCCAGCTCTCGGCGCTGATCCGCAGGGCCGACCAGGGGGTGTAGCCCCCTCGTCGGGAGGAGTTTCCGTGCCGGTCGGACCGGGCGTCCACGCCC
>DATAAL010000101.1:0-8031 GCA_036260145.1 Longimicrobiaceae bacterium
GCGGGAGGGGCGGAGCCGGAGCGGCTGGGGGAGGCGATCGGAGGGGTGGGGGCGACCGTCTTCTCCCCCTCGGATGTGGAGATCGTGGCGGGGAGCCCCTCCGGGCGGCGGCGCTTCCTCGACATCGTCCTGTCGCTGGCCGTTCCGGGGTACCTGGCGGCGCTGCAGCGCTACCGGCAGGTCCTCTTCCAGCGCAATGCCCTGCTCCGCCAGGGGACGGGCGCCGCCCTGGTGGCCGCCTGGAACGAGGGGCTGGTAGCGTGGGGGACGCGGGTGGTGGCGGCGCGGGCGGAGTGGGTGGCGGAGGTGGCGGGGAGCTTCGCGGAGCACTACGCCCGGGTGGCGGGAGGCCCGCGCGGGGTCCTGGGGTACGAGCCGTCGTGCGGGGAGTGGAGGGGGACGGGGAGAGACCCGGGCGGGGCGATCGCCGTGTCCTTCCGACAGGAGCTGGAACGGGTGGCGGAGCGGGAGGTGCGGCGGGGGATGACGCTGGTGGGCCCGCACCGCGACGACCTGCGCTTCGAGGTGGAGCGCGAGGACGGAGCGCCGCTCGACCTGCGGGTCTACGGCTCCGGGGGGCAGCAGCGCACCGCCGCGGTCGCCCTGCGGATGGTGGAGGCGGAGACGGTCCGCGCCGTGCGCGGGCGCGAGTCGGTGATCCTCCTGGACGACGTCTTCGCCGAGCTGGACCCCGGGCGCTCGCAGCGCATCATCGAGTGGATCGACGCGCTGGAGGGGGGGCAGGTGATCCTGACCTCGCCCAAGCCGGGCGACGTGGAGATCCACGGGGGCTCGCTCCCCCGCTGGGTGATGCGGGACGGGCGCGTACGGACCGGGTGAGGACCGGCCCTACCGCTTTGACCCGGTCCCGCGGATCGGCTAGATTTCCCTACCTTCGCCGCGCCCGCGGCACACCAGCCCCACGACCTCAGATGACCCGCGACCCCAGGGCAGGCCAGCCCCAGCTCGTCGGCGACGTCCTCGCCCGATTCCTGAGCCGCAGCGGCCTGGAGGGGAAGGTGGAGGCGGCCTCCGTGCTCACCGAGTGGGCGGAGCGCGTGGGACCGCAGATCGCGGCCGTGACGGAGCCCCTGCGCGTCTCCGAGGATACCCTGTTCGTGGCGGTGGCCACCTCCCCGTGGATGATGGAGCTGACGCTGATGAAGGCGGACATCCTGCGCCGCCTGAACGCGGGGAAGAAGGAAGGAAAGATCGAGCAGATCGTGTTCGTGATGGGCTCCTGAGGGGACGCACCCAAGCCCTTCCCGTGGCAGGACTTTCGCGGGCCGCTCCGGGGCACCTACTCCCCGTCCGGGGGTACAAGAGCAGGTCGGATTTTCTCGCGAACCAGAGACAGCAGAGACTATGGCTTCGACTGCCGCAGCCAGGGAATACAACGCCGGGCAGATCCAGGTCCTGAAGGGGCTTGAGGCCGTTCGCAAGCGCCCCGGGATGTACATCGGCTCCACGGGGCCGCGCGGGCTGCACCACCTGGTGTACGAGGTGGTGGACAACTCCATCGACGAGGCGCTCGCCGGGTACGCGGACTCCGTGGACGTCACCATCCACGCGGACGACTCCATCACCGTGGTGGACAACGGCCGTGGGATCCCGGTGGACATCCACCCCACGGAGGGGGTGCCGGCCGTGGAGCTGGCGCTGACCGTGCTGCACGCGGGCGGCAAGTTCGAGAACCAGGAGGGCGGCTCGTACAAGGTGTCGGGCGGCTTGCACGGGGTGGGCGTGTCCGTGGTGAACGCGCTCTCCGAGTGGCTCAAGGTGGAGGTTCGCCGGGATGGCAAGGTGTACGAGATCGCCTTCAGCCGCGGCGACAGGACCCGGGAGCTGACGGTCACCGGCAAGGCCGGCGGCACCGGGACCACCGTGTCGTTCAAGCCCGACCCGGAGGTCTTCCCGGAGACCACCTACTCCTTCGACACCCTGTCCAACCGCCTGCGCGAGCTGGCGTTCCTGAACAAGGGGGTCCGCATCACCCTGACGGACGAGCGGAAGCTCACCGGGGACGAGACCGAGCCGCGCCGGGAGGAGTACCACTACGAGGGCGGGCTGAAGGAGTTCGTGGAATACCTGCGGGGGACGCGCAAGCCGCTCCACGCCCACGTGATCTACATCGAGGCCGCGCGCCCGGAGGCGGAGATGGAGATCGCCTTCCAGTACGACGACGGGTACAACGAGAACACCTTCACCTTCGTCAACAACATCAACACCCACGAGGGCGGCTCGCACCTCACCGGGTTCAAGGCGGCGCTGACGCGCACCATCAACGACTACGCGCGCAAGACCGGCCTGTTCAAGAAGGGCGGGCTGGAGGCGCTCTCGGGCGACGACGTCCGCGAGGGGCTAACCTGCGTGATCTCGGTGAAAGTCAAGGAGCCGCAGTTCGAGGGGCAGACCAAGACCAAGCTGGGGAACAGCGAGGTCAAGGGCGCCGTGGAGAGCGTGGTCAACGAGAAGCTCGCGGAGTTCCTGGAGGAGACCCCGGGGGTCGGCCGTGCGATCATCGAGAAGGCCATCTCCGCGGCGCGGGCCCGCGAGGCCGCCCGCAAGGCGCGCGACCTGACCCGCAAGAAGAGCGCGCTGGAGACGGGGGTGCTCCCCGGGAAGCTGGCGGACTGCTCGGTGAACAACCCGGAGATCTCCGAGATCTACATCGTGGAGGGCGACTCCGCGGGCGGCTCGGCCAAGCAGGGGCGCGACCGTGCTTTCCAGGCCATCCTCCCGCTCAAGGGGAAGATCCTCAACGTGGAGCGGGCGCGCTTCGACAAGGTGCTCTCCAACGAGGAGATCCGGGCCATCATCACGGCGATCGGGACGGGGATCGGCGAGGACGAGTTCGACCTCAAGAACGCCCGCTACCACAAGATCATCCTGATGACGGACGCGGACGTGGACGGCTCGCACATCCGCACCCTGCTGCTGACCTTCTTCTTCCGGCAGATGCGGCAGCTCATCGAGGAGGGGATGATCTACATCGCCCAGCCGCCGCTGTACCTGGTGCGCAAGGGGAAGCAGGAGCAGTACGCCTATTCGGACGAGGAGCGCGACGAGATCCTGGCGCGCTTCAAGGGCGGCGCCGAGGGGGACGGGAAGGGGATCCACGTCCAGCGCTACAAGGGGCTGGGCGAGATGAACCCGGAGCAGCTCTGGAAGACCACCATGGACCCGGAGACGCGCACGCTGCTGCGGGTGTCGATGGAGGACGCGGTGGAGTCGGACAAGATCTTCTCCACGCTGATGGGCGAGGACGTGGACCCGCGCCGGCAGTTCATCGAGGAGAACGCCCGGTACGTGCGGAACCTGGACGTCTGAGTCACGGGGACGGCGGAGCAGGAGCGAGGCCGGCGGGGGGATTTCCCTCGCCGGCCTCTTCGCGTCCACGTGCCGCTCGGTCCAGCCCACCGCGAGCCCGGTCACCAGAGGTTGAAGAACCAGCCGAAGAGGAAGCGCGCGGCGACGGGCCAGACGGCGAAGAGGAGGAAGGCGAGCCCCGCGAGCGGGAGGTTGATCTCCTTGTAGAAGCTCCCCGAGTAGTAGGTGGCCACCACGCCGTAGGCCATGTGGCAGGTGAACAGCCCGATGAACCAGAGGATGGCCGCCCGCCAGACCGGCTCGCCCGCCGCCGCGTCGCGGACGACCAGCGCCGCGAACGCCGTCCACCCCACCATGGGGAGGGCGCCGGCGGCCAGGTTGGTGAGCAGGTACACGTCGAAGTGCGAGTCGTCGTCGATGCGGAAGAGCCTGTGGATCACCAGCAGCACTACGAAGAACACCCAGACGGCCAGGTAGTAGAGCCCGAACCCCTTCGCCAGGGTGAAGGCGAGCGGGAGATGGCCCAGCGGCCAGAGCAGGAGCGTGATGATCCCCAGCAGCGCCAGCACCGTCACGATGAGGAAGGTGAAGTCGGTGGTGATCTCCTTCACCGCCTGCTGCTGCTCCGCGTACGACACTCGTGCCACGGCTCGCCCCGGGGAGATGATGTCCCGCGCAATCACATCGACCTGCTGCCCAAGATAGGCTGCCCCGAAGGGAGATCCAAGCAAACCGGCAGTCCCCACGCTATTTACGCCCCGCGAGCCCTCTTCCCTTGCCCCCCCTACCCTTCCCGCGCATGTTCAGGAAACGCCTCCTGCGGCGGACGATCCTGAGAACGGGTGCGCGGGTGATCGGCAGAACATGAACGACGGTCTGACGACGGCGAACGGGGCGGCCGAGCTCTTCGCCGGGCCGGGCGAGGTCCGCGCGCTCGCCCGCACGCTCGACTGGGGCGCCACCCCGCTCGGGTGGCCGGATACCTGGTCGCCCGCGCTCCGCATCGCCACCCGGGCGATGCTCGACTCGCCGTTCCCCATCTGCCTCTGGTCGGGTCCCCACTTCACCCTGGTCTACAACGACGCGTACCGGCGCATCCTCGCCGTCAAGCACCCGGCCGCCCTCGGGCAGCCCGGGTCCCTGGTGTGGGCCGAGATCTGGGAGGGACTCGAACCGCAGGTCGCGCAGGTGCGCGCCGGCGGTCCCCCGGTCTATTTCGAGAACGCCCGCTTCGTGATGGCCCGGCTGGAGGGCGGACGCACCGAGGACGCCTGGTTCAGCTACTCGCTCTCGGCCCTCCGGGACGAGGACGGGAGCGTTGCCGCCGTCCTCAACATCTCGCCCGAGACCACCGGCCAGGTGCTCGTCGAGAATGCGCTCGAGCGGGCACGCGACCGCGCCGACCGCCTCCAGACGCTGACCGCCGCGCTCGCCGCGACGAGCACGCCCGCGGAGGTCGCCGAGGTGGTCGTGGCGCAGGGGGTCTCCGCCGCGGGCGCCGCCACCGGGATGCTCAGCCTCCGCGCATCCCACGTCGGGGAGGACGGCGCGGCCGAGATGGTGATCCTCCGGCAGACGGGGCTCACCCCGGGGGTCTCGTCGGCGTACGCCCGTTTCCCGGTCGACGCGCCGGTTCCCACGGCCACGAGCGTCCGCACGGGACAGGCGTTCTTCCTGGAGGAGCGCGAGGCGCTGCACGCCGCCTTCCCCGAGATCCCGGACGTCTGGGAGAGCCTCGGCACGCACGCGCTCGCCACGGTGCCCCTCTCGGTCGGGGGCGAGCGGGTCGGGGCGATGTCCTTCACCTTCACGGCACCCCGCCTCTTCCCCAGCGAGGACCGGGAGTTCTTCCTCGCGCTCGGCCGGCAGGCTGCGCAGGCGCTGGAGCGCGCCCGCCTCTCGGAGGCGGAGCATATCGCGCGGGTCCGCGCCGAGTCGCTGCAGCGGGTGACCGCCGCGCTCGCCGGAGCGCAGACCATGGCGGACGTGGGGCGGGTGTTCTCCCGCGAGCTCACGACGCTGATCGGCGCCGACACGGCGTGGGTGGGCGCCGTCACCCCCGACGGCACCGCCGTCGAGGCGCTGGGGTGGTCGGGGTACGAGGAGGGGGCGGCCGACCGGTGGCGGCGCCTCCCCATCGACGCCGGGATCGCGCTCACCGACGTGGTCCGCTCGGCGCGCCCGCAGTGGTGGCCAACCCGGGAGGCGCTCGCCGCCGCGTACCCGGAGCGGGCCTCGCTCATCCGCAGCCTGCGGCAGGACGGGGTGACCTTTCTGCCGATCCTGGCCGACGGCGAGCAGGTGCCGGGCGAGGGGGGCGACGGCGATGCCACCGTCCGCGCAGTCGGCGGGATCGTGGTGGGCTTCTACTCGCCGCAGCGGTTCGACGCCGACACGCGCGCGTTCTTCCTGGCCCTCGCGCAGCAGTGCGCCCAGGCCATCGCGCGGGCCCGGGCCTACGAGGCGGAGCAGGCGGCGCGGCGGGAGGCCGAGGCCGCGCGCCAGGCGGCGGAGGAGGCCAACCGGGCGAAGAGCCAGTTCCTGGCCACCATGAGCCACGAGCTGCGCACCCCGCTCAACGCCATCGGCGGCTACGCCGAGCTCATGGAGATAGGCGTGCGGGGTCCGGTGACGCCGGAGCAGCGCGCCGACCTGGAGCGCATCCGGCGCGCGCAGCGCCACCTGCTCGGCCTGATCAACGGGGTGCTCAACTACGTCCGGATCGACGCCGGCGCCCTGGACTACGAGATCACCGACGTGCCGCTCGACGAGGTGCTGGCGACGTGCGGGGCGCTGATCGAGCCCCAGGCGCTCGCCAAGAGCCTGGTGCTGCACCACGAGCCGCGCGACCGCACGCTCCTGGTGCGGGCGGACCGCGAGAAGGTGCAGCAGGTGGTGCTCAACCTCCTGAGCAACGCGGTGAAGTTCACCGAATCCGGGGGGCGCGTGTCGCTCGGGTGCGAGGCGCGGCCCGACGCCACCGTGGCGATCTGGGTCTCGGACACAGGACGTGGCATCGCCGCCGACCAGCTGGAGCACGTGTTCCAGCCGTTCGTGCAGCTCGATGCGTCGCTCACCCGCACCCAGGAGGGGACCGGGCTCGGGCTGGCGATCAGCCGCGACCTGGCGCGCGGGATGGGTGGGGACCTAACCGCGGAGAGCACACCCGGCGTGGGGAGCACGTTCACGCTCGTGCTCCCGGGCGTGCTGGTCCGGGGCAACGAAACGGGAGGGTGATCCGGCGGCCGGTCCACACCAGCTCGGCCGCTGGCGCTCCGGCACTCTCTTGCCAGGAGCGCGGCACCTCCCTAGACTCTCCAGTGTCCGCCAAACAATAGTGGTCAAAGTGGACAGGGCCCCGAGGAGCGCCCTGAGATCGTCTACGAGCGCGGCCCGCTGCGGCCGGTGCCCGTGGAGGATCTGCGCGCATTCATGAAGGAGTTCGTGGAGCGCCACACCCTGCGCGACGCGGAGACGATCACCGGGGTCACCCACGAAGCGATCCGCAAGTTCATCGAGGGGGAGACGGAGAGGCCGCACCCACGCTCCCTCCGGGCGTTCACCGTCCTGTACTGGCGCGAGCGCGGGCTGGTGTTCCTGGCGGAAGCCGGCGGATCGGAGCCGCCGGTCTTCTGGGCCTCGGAGCTGCGCGCCCTCTTCCCCGGCGGGAGGGAGCAGGCCGTGGCGGACGTGCGGAAGGTCTTCGAGCTGGCGGAGCGCTTCCCGGACGAGATCCCTGGGACCGCGGCGGCGATGAGCCGCTGGTGGATGCGCCTGATCGAAGCCGAGTACCGGAACGAGCTTCCCTATCCGAGGCCCCACCGCAGGGGGCCCGGGGGTGAGCGCGGCGAGGGCGGCGGGGCGAAGTAGCCCGCCGCCCTCGTTCCATCCGGAGCGCCGCGCGCCGCCGGCGACTCAGCGTCTCCCCGTCTCGAACACCACCCTCCCCCCCACCACGGTCATCACCACCCGTGCGTCGCGGATCGTCTCCGGTGGGACGGCTCGCAGGTCGCGGTCGATCAGGACGAAGTCGGCGAGCCTGCCGGGCGCCAGCGTCCCCTTCTCCCCCTCCTCGAACGAGGCGTACGCCGCATCCGCGGTGTAGGCCCGCAGCGCCTCCTCCACCGTGATCTTCTGCTCGGGCACCCACCCGCCCGGGTTGCGGTCGTCGAGGGTGCGGCGGGTGACCGCGGCGTATATCCCCTCCAGCGGCGTCGGCGGGGCCACGAACCAGTCGCTCCCGAAGGCGAGCCGCGCCCCCCGGTCCAGGAGCGAGCGGAAGGCGTAGGTGGTCCGGATCCGTTCCGGGCCGATCACCTTCTCGGCCCAGCGCCCGTCGTCGATGGCGTGGTACGGCTGCATGCTGGGGGTGATCCCCAGCGCCCCGAAGCGGGGGAGGTCGGCCGGGGCGACGTGCTGCGCGTGCTCGATGCGGAAGCGCCGGTCGCGCGGGCCGTTCTCCCGGGCCACGCGCTCGAAGACGTCCAGCTGCAGGCGGTTGGCCCGGTCGCCGATGGCGTGCACCATCACGTGGAGCCCGGCGCGGTCCGCTCCCGAGGTCCAGCGGTACAGGTGGTCCGGGGCGTTCACCAGGAGGCCGCTGTCGTCCGGGGTGTCGGTGAAGGGAGCCAGGAAGGCGGCGGTGTGGGAGCCCAGGGAGCCATCCACGAACCCCTTGAGCCCGCCGATGCGGAGCCACTC
>DATAAL010000102.1:0-6992 GCA_036260145.1 Longimicrobiaceae bacterium
GGGCCCCGCTCCCCTCGTTACGATTCCAGCGGATGGCGGGGCGCTCCATGCGTCCCCGCCCGGGTCGCACCCGTCCCCGCTCCCCCACGCGTCCGGTCTCGCTGAGATGAGGTCCAACGGCGGTCAATCCGGGCGTGCCAGGTTCCCGAAGGTCCTCCGCCCGGGCGTTCGGCTCCCGGAGTCTCGCCGCATCCTGTCGTGGCTCTACGTCGGCCGGCTCTGCCTGGCGGCGGCGATCTTCCTCGCCGTGCTCCTGGCGTGGCGGGACGTGGGCCCGGGCACCACGCTCGCCGTCACCCTGATCCTGATCCTGGCGGGGATCTTCACCCTTGGATCCGCGTGGTACACGCACCTGGCCCACCACGAGCCCGGCAAGAACTTCCTCTACGGGCAGGTGCTCTTCGACGTGGGGCTGGTCACCTGGGTGGTCCACCTGACGGGAGGGAAGGAGAGCGCCTTCGCCCCGCTGTACATCCTGGTGATCTGCGCGGCGGCGGTCCTCCTCCCCATGCTGGGAGGGCTCCTGGTGGGGCTCCTCGCCAGCATCCTGTACTTCGCCGACATCGTCCTGGAGGCGCCGGGCGCGGTGGACGCGGGGGTGATCCTGCAGACCGTCCTGTTCGCCACGGTGGCGCTGGTCACCGGGTACCTGGGCGACCGGCTGCGCCAGACCGGGGCGGTGCTGGGGGAGATCGAAACGGAGCTGCGGCTTCTCCGCCTGGACACCGACGATATCCTGGGGAGCATCCACACCGCCATCCTCACCGTGGACGAGAGCGGACGCCTGGTGTACCTGAACCCGGCCGCCTCGGAGATCCTCTCCCTCCAGCCGCACCAGTGGCTCGGGAAGCCGATCCTGGACACGCTGGACGGGGTGGCGCCGGGGCTCGGAGGGGTGATCCGCCGCTCCGCCGAGAGCCGCCAGGCGATCCGACGCTTCGAGACCTCCGGGGGACGCGAGGGAGCCACCATCCTCGGGGTCAGCACCACCCTGATGGAGCGACCCGACGCCCAGGGCCCCACGGTGACCGCCATCTTCCAGGACATCACCGAGCGGAAGCGGATGGAGGCGCTCCACCGCCGGGCGGAGCGCCTGGAGGCGGTGGCGGAGCTGAGCGCGTCGCTGGCGCACGAGATCAAGAACCCGCTGGCCTCCATCCGCAGCGCGGTGGAGCAGCTCACGGGGGAGCGGATCGACGCCGAGGACAAGCAGGTCCTGGAGGGGCTGGTGATCCGCGAATCCGACCGCCTGAGCCGCCTCCTGGCCGAGTTCATCGACTTCGCCCGGGTGCGGGTGCGCGATCCGGCGCCGGTGCGGGTCCGCCAGGTGGTGCGCCACGCGGTGGAGGTGGTGCGGGCGCACCCCGACGCCGCCGGGAGGACCATCCGCTGCGAGCTCCCGGACGAGGAGGGACCGGTGCTTTGGGGGGACGAGGACCTGCTGCACCGGGCGGTGCTGAACCTGGTGCTCAACGGGGCGCAGTGGGCGGGGCCAGGGGGGGAGGTCGCGGTGGTGCTGGACACTACCCGGTCCGACATCCTGGTCCCGGAGCTGGGGATCTCGGAGCTGATCCGCCTCCGGGTGTCCGACACCGGGCCGGGGGTGCCGGAGGAGGATGTGGACCACATCTTCGCCCCCTTCTACACCTCCCGCCCCGGGGGGACTGGGCTGGGGCTGGCGCTGGTGCAGCGCGCGGTGGACGCCCACGGGGGAGCGGTCTACGTCGACCGCTCCGTCGCGAGCGGGGCCACCTTCGTCGTGTACTTCCCGGCGCTCGCCGAGGGCGCACCGGAGAGCGGGAGCAACGAACCATGAGGAGAGCCGCGCAGTGAGCGACGCAGCGAAGATCCTGGTCATCGACGACGAGACCGCCATCCTGGACACCCTCCGCATCCTCCTGAAGCGCGAGGGGTTCCAGGTGCACACGGCCATCGGCGGACGGGAGGGGCTGGAGCGGCTCGGGGAGGTCCGGCCGGACGTGGTCCTCTCCGACGTGCGGATGCCGGGGGTGGGAGGGCTGGAGATCCTCCTGGCGGCCAAGGAGCTGGACCCCACCCTCCCCGTGATCCTGATGACCGCGCAGGCCTCGCTCCAGACGGCGATCCGCGCCGTCAACGAGGGGGCGTTCTACTACATCCAGAAGCCATTCGCCAACGACGAGCTGGTGGCCATCTGCCGCCGGGCGGCCGAGTCGCGGCAGCTCAAGGTGGAGAACCAGGCGCTCAAGAGCGAGATCCGGCGCCGCGACCGGTCCGACACGGTGCGTCCCATCGGGAAGAGCCGCCGTTTCCTGGAGGTGCTGAAGCTGGCCGACACCGTGGCTTCCTCCGACTCCACGGTACTGGTCACCGGGGAATCCGGCACCGGGAAGGAGGTGCTGGCCCGGTACATCCACGAGCGCTCCGACCGTGCCGACGGGCCCTTCACCTCCATCAACTGCGGTGCGCTCCCGGAGACCCTCCTGGAGTCGGAGCTGTTCGGGCACGTCAAGGGCTCCTTCACCGGGGCGGTCAAGGACAAGCAGGGGCTGTTCGTGGCCGCCCGGGGAGGGACCTTCTTGCTGGACGAGGTGGGCGAGATGTCCCCCGCCATCCAGGTGAAGCTCCTCCGTGCGCTCCAGGAGCGGGAGGTGATCCCGGTGGGCGCCACGGAGACGGTGCCGATCGACGTACGGATCATCGCCGCCACCAACCGGGACCTGGAGGAGGAGATCCGGCGCGGGCACTTCCGCAGCGACCTGTACTACCGGCTCAACGTCATCACCGTACTCCTCCCGCCGCTCCGCGACCGGCCGGACGACATCCCCATCCTGGCCGAGCACTTCCTGCAGCGCTTCGCCCGCACGCGAGGGCGGGATGGCGTGCGGCTCTCCCCCGAAGCGGCGGAGGCGCTCCAGGGCTACGACTGGCCGGGGAACGTGCGCGAGCTGGAGAACGCGCTGGAGCGCGCCGTGGTGCTCACCCCGGACGGCGAGATCCCCCCTTCGGCGCTCCCGGCGCGGATCACGGAGCGGGTGCCGGAGCCGCTGGTGTCCGACAAGCTGCCGCCGAACCCGACGCTGGAGATCATCGAGCGGGCGTACATCTTCTGGGTGCTCCAGTCGGAGGGGGGGAACAAGTCGCGCGCGGCGGAGGTGCTGGGGATCGATCCCTCGACACTGTACCGGAAGCTGATGCGGTACGGGATGGAGACGTGAGCGTTCGTTTCGCGGAACGGCGGGACCGTGGCGCCGCTCCGTCCGCTCCTCACCCGGGTACGGAACATGCCGGCAGCAGTCCATGCGGGAGAGGACAGGGTGTCTTCTCCCGCCTTCTCCGTGTGCGGGTGCTCGACGTGGGAGGGCGCATGGACATCCTGCTCACCGGGGACGGGTCCCCGGGCTCTTGCGCGTTGCGGTCCACCATCGAGGCGCTCGGCCACCGCGTGCTGGGTCCGGCGTCCGGGCCCCGCGAGGCGGTGGCCCTGCTGCGCGCGCGCGACGCGGACCTCGTGGTGGTGGCGCTGGACGACGCGCCGGGAGCGGCAGAGGAGATCTCGCACGCCCGTGCCCTCCCCATCGTGCTGGTGGTGGCGCGGCGGGACCCCTCCCTCGTGGAGCGGGCAGCCCACCTCCCTGTGTTCGCCTGCCTGGAGGGCCCCGTCCCCGCGGAGGAGCTGGCCCCGGTGATCCGGCTGGCCCGCGCCCGTTTCGAGGAGTGGTGGGCGCTACGGGTCCAGGTGGCGGATCTCAGCCGTCGCATGGAGGGGCGGCGTACGGTGGAGCGGGCCAAGGGGATCCTGATGGAGCTCCGCGGGATCTCCGAGGGGGATGCGTACCGCCTCCTCCAGCGGGAGAGCCAGAACCGACGCCAGCCGATCGAGGAGGTGGCGGGCACCGTGGTAGCGATGGAGGGGATCTTCCGTGCGCGGGTCCGGGAGGCGGAGGCCACCGTGGCCCCGGCGGAGGGAAGTGCCAGGTAAGCCGGTCCGGCGCGGGCTGGAGCTCGTCGCCGTGGGCGGGGCGGGAGCGGGGCTCCTGGGGTGGCTGGGCCGGGAGCTGGACCGCAGGCTCGGGACACGCTCCTTCCGCGGTCCGCCGCTCCCGCTCCGGGAGGCCTGGCTGGACCCCGGGACGGGACAGTACCGCTCCGCGGACGTGGTGGACGCCCTGGTCGACCGGGCCGGGGCGCTGGGGGCGCCACGCCTCTGGTCGCTGGGGATCACCGGGGTGGACCTGGGCGCGCCGGAGCGGACCTTCGTGTTCGGGGAGGCCACGGTGGGGGGGTGCTGCGCGGTGGTCTCCCTGGCGCGCCTGGACCCGGGGGAGGGGCCCCGCTCCTCCCGCCTCCGGACGCGGGTGCTCTCGGAGGCGCTGCACGAGCTGGGGCACGTCGCCGGGCTCGGCCACTGCAGCGATCCGAGGTGCGTCATGCACCCCTGCAGGATGCCGGAGGAGGTGGACCGACGGGGTCCCCACTTCTGCAAACCCTGCGCCGGCGCGCTCCCGGAACATCCTGCTTGATCTCCGGAACCCCGGCGCTTACCTTGGTTCCCTCGCAGCCGACTGCACCTCACCCGCTCGCCGATTCGCACCCTTCCCCGGCTCCGTCCGTGCGGGCTCCAACGTGACCGACTCCGAATCACCCCGTTCTCTTCGACGTGCCTATCTGGAGTGGGTCGAAGAGCAGGTAGAGGCGTACAAGGACAGCGTCCCGCGCGGCGACCTCCTCCGTATGGCCGACGAGGTCGTCGAGGAGCTGCGGGTGAGCGATCTCGGCCAGTACCAGCTCACCGAGCTCCTGCTGTGCACCGCGATCGACCGCAAGATCATCCGGATGCTCAAGCTCCCCGGGTACCGGGCCTGGTGCAACCAGCGGGAGCGTGCGCGCCTCCGGGTCCAGGTGGCGGCTCCCTCGTCTTCGCCGCCCCCGGTGGTGTTCCCGGTTCCGGTGAAGGTGAAGCAGCCGGAGGTCGATGGGGCCATGGAGAGTGTCGCTTAGACACATTCAGGTGTTGTGTTTCGACACAGGCCGGGGCCCGAAGGGTGGTTGATGTCGTGGTAAGTGGTTGATGTGCAACATACTCGGCGAGCGGCTCGGCCGGGTATGTTGTGTGCGTTCACGGCACCCGGCGCTGGATGCGCCGCACGTGCCTTTTTCTTTGGGGTCTGTCTAATGACGAAGAACGCTGACTGCGACGATTCATCCGCGATCGAGGGCCACGACCCGGTGGGGATCGTGGTGCAGGACGGGGCTCCAGGCCGCCGGCGTCCCCGGGCGATCGCGTTCGTGTGGGGTCCCGAGGCCGCTCCCGTTCCCTCGCTCCCGTTCGGGCGCTGGAAGACCGGGGAGCTGTCCGCCGCATAGGAGCCGGGTCTCCGGTCGTATTGCTCACGAGGGCCGGGGAGCGCTGCTCCCCGGCCCTCGTGCTTGCCCGCCTTCCCGGGGCCACCCTTACGCCACCCGCTACCGCACCGCCACGATCCGCTCCACGACCACGGGATCCTTCGGAAGCTGCCCCGCCGCGGGGAGACGCCGCACCAGCTCCCTCCACCCCTCGTCCTGCGCGAAGGCCCGCCGGAACAGCGGCAGCGACTCCTCGATCCGCCCGGCGTTCACCAGCATCACCGCGTGCCAGAACACCATCTCCCCGTTGGTGGCGCTGTCCGGGACCATCGCCTCCGCCGCGGCGTACTCCCGGATCGCCGCCGCCACGTCGCCGCGGGTCACCGCCTCATCCCCGGCGTTCATGTGCCGGTACGCCCGCCCCAGGTGCACCAGCCGCCTCAGCTCCGTCACCGGGTCCGGGTCGTCCTCCACGCGCAGGTCGAAGAGCCGGTCGGCCCAGGGCCGCCCGGTAGGCTTCCCGCTCACCACGATCAGCGCCGCCGACTGCTTCCCCCGGATGTCCCCCCCCGCCCGCTCCGCCGCTTCCAGCGCCGCCAGCAGCCGCTCGGCCAGGTCGCCCCGGGCCCGCTCGAAGGCCGCGGCCATCGGGTCCCACACGTTGCCGCGCATCAGATTGGCCTGCACCGAGTAGTTCCTTCCCACCCGGTGCCCGGCGGCCTGGATCGCCTGCCCGCCGGTCCATGCGTCCACGTTGCAGCGTGCGTCGATCATGGCCACCTGGCGGACGGCAGTGTTCGCGTCCCCGGCGAGGAGCGCCCTGAGCGCCTCCGGCCCCGTCTTCCCGGCGCGCATCAGCTCCAGCCCGAGCGGCCCGTACGACGGCTCCACGAACGACTGGGTGGCGACGGCTCCCACCCCGGCCTCGGCCCAGGGGACGATCGGTCCCACGGAGAACCAGTGCGACTGGACGGCCACTCCCAGCTCCCCCGTCTGCGGGTCGCAGGCCACGATGGAATAGGTGTGTACCGGGCGCGGGGGGAGGACGCTCCCGAAGGCGGCTCCCTGCGCTGGCGTGGCCGGGGGAAGCGCGGCGGCTCCGACGAGGGTGGCGAGCAGGGGGGGAAGGGCCTTCCGCATGGGTCCATCCGTGCTGGAGTTCATGTCGAACGGGGGCGCCCCGGCCTCACCGGGTCCCCTCCTCGAGCAGGTTCCACACCGACGCGGGCTCGTTCCCGAACATGCGCGCCTGCCACCCGGGGAGCAGCCGGTCGATGACGAGTATGAGCGCGAGCCCCTCGTCCTGCGACCAGTACCTCCCGCTCCCCCGCATCCGCGCCAGGATCTCGGCGTCCGTGGCGCCGGGCCCCGCCCTCTTCCGGGCCAGCATGAACGCGGACCAGCTCGCCACCCCCTCCATGTTGAGGAAGAGGTCCTCCAGCTCCGCATAGAAGGCGTTCTCGCCGGTGAAGTAGCGCGCCCGCCGCTCCCGGGCGGCGGCGAGCGCGCTCCGGGCGATCTCGCGCCGCCGCGCCGGGTCGGGCTCCAGGACGGCGCGGAGGAGGAGGTCCCGCTCCGCCTCGTACGCCGCGCGGAACCCAGGGACGCTGTCGAAGCGCGTCTGGACGATGTCGTCGTTGATGTCCTCGGGGAAGACGTACCGGGCG
>DATAAL010000103.1:0-13962 GCA_036260145.1 Longimicrobiaceae bacterium
TGCGGCGCCGCTGGGCGCGGAACCCCGCCACCCGGTCGTAGAACGGGGCGAAGAGAGTGTAGCGGACACGGTTCCAGGCGTTGGTATTGACGCGCACCCTGCTCCTCCTCCGGGGGTTCGGGCCGATGGTCCCGGTCCGAAGATGTTCCCCCGCCCCGGCCGGCGCAACCACCCCGTTCCGCACGATTCTTGACAGGGAACGGTTGTAGCCTTATATCCTTCAAGGGATTTTTAGACGATGTTAAATTTTGCGTTTGGTAGAGTGTCTCCATGGGGATCACGGGCAGGATCGGGGGCTGGGTGCGATGGACCGGGGCGGCGCTCCCCCTCGGGGTGGCGCTGCTCACGGGAGGGTGCGCCCCGCCCGAGTCGCGGGCCTCCGACGCGCGGCTCGACGTGGTCACCACCATCGGGATGATCCGCGACGTGGTGGAGAACGTCGGCGGGGAGCACGTACGCGTCACCGGGCTGATGGGGCCGGGGGTGGATCCCCACCTGTACAAGGCCAGCGAGGGGGACGTGCGCCGCCTCTTCCGCGCGGAGGTGATCTTCTACGGCGGCCTGCACCTGGAGGCCCGGATGGGGGAGGTGCTGGAGGAGATGGGGGACCGCACCCGCACGGTGGCGGTGAGCGACGCCATCCCCCGCGACCTCCTCCTGGCCCCCCCGGAGTTCCAGGGGGCGTACGACCCCCACGTCTGGTTCGACGTGCGGCTCTGGATGCGCACCGTGGGCGTTGTGGAGCGGACCCTCGCGGAGGCGGATCCCGCGCACGCCGCCACCTACCGGGCCAATTCCGCGAGGTACCGGGCGCGGCTGGACTCTCTGGACCGCTACGTGCGGGCGCAGGCGGCGCGCGTCCCCCCGGAGCAACGGGTGCTGGTCACCGCGCACGACGCCTTCAACTACTTCGGGCGGGCGTACGGCTTCCAGGTGCGGGGGCTGCAGGGGATCAACACCGCGGCGGAGGCGGGGACGGCGGACGTGCAGGCGCTGGCGGAGTTCATCGCCCGGCGCCGGATCCCCGCCGTGTTCGTGGAGTCGTCCATCCCCCGCCGCACCATCGAGGCGGTGCAGGAGGCGGTGCGGGCGCGGGGGTGGGAAGTGCGCATCGGCGGGCAGCTCTTCTCCGATGCCATGGGGAACCCGGGGACGCCCGAGGGGACGTACCCGGGGATGGTGCGGCACAACATCGACACGATTGTGGGAGCCCTGCTCGGCCAGGAAACCGGGGAGCGATGATGCAGCGCAGCGACCGAATACCGGCCATCGAGGTCAACGACCTGACCGTGGCGTACAGGGAGAAACCGGTCCTCTGGGACGTGGACCTGGAGGTCCCGGCGGGGGTGCTGATGGCCATCGTGGGGCCCAACGGGGCGGGGAAGTCCACCCTGATCAAGGCGGTGCTGGGACTGGTGCGCCCCGCTGCGGGACAGGTGCGGGTGCACGGCCGCCCCTACGCGGAGCAGCGCCGCCTGGTAGCCTACGTCCCCCAGCGGGGGAGCGTGGACTGGGACTTCCCCACCAGCGTGCTGGACGTGGTGATGATGGGGCGCTACAGGGCGCTGGGGTGGTTCCGCCGTCCGGGGAAGCGGGAGCGGCAGATGGCCATGGCCGCGCTGGAGCAGGTGGGGATGCACGACTTCGCCGGCCGGCAGATCTCGCAGCTCTCCGGGGGGCAGCAGCAGCGGGTGTTCCTGGCCCGCGCCCTGGTGCAGGACGCGCAGCTCTACCTGATGGACGAGCCCTTCCAGGGGGTGGACGCCCGGACGGAGCGGGCCATCGTCACTGTGCTCCAGGAGCTGCGCGCCGCCGGGAAGACGGTGGTGGTGGTACACCACGACCTGGAGAGCGTCCCCGAGTACTTCGACTGGGTGTTCCTCCTCAACGTCCGCCGCATCGCCGCGGGGCCGGTGGCGGAGGTCTTCACCGAGGAGAACGTGCGCCTCACCTATGGCGGACGCGTCCCCTTCCTGCGCGAGGGGTCGCCGGACCCGCAGGGCGCGGGGGCGCCGGCCGCCGGGCTTCGCGCGGGGTGAGGGGGCGCCGTGGCACTCCCCGACCTGTTCACCGACTACACCCTCCGCACCGTGGCGCTGGGCTCCGCCGCGCTGGGGGCCACCAGCGGGGCGCTGGGCTCCTTCGCGGTGCTGCGCAAGCAGAGCCTGCTGGGGGACGCCATCTCGCACGCCGCCCTCCCCGGGATCGCCCTGGCCTTCCTGCTCACCGGGAGCAAGGCGCCGCTCGTCCTGGTGCTGGGGGCGGCGGCGGCGGGGTGGGTGGGGACGCTGGGAGTGATGCGCATCGTGGGGACCACCCGCATCCGCGAGGACAGCGCGCTGGGGATCGTCCTGGCGGTGTTCTTCGGGCTGGGGCTGGTGCTCCTCACCTGGATCCAGAAGCGGCCCGACGCCTCGCAGGCGGGGCTGGACCGTTACCTGTTCGGCCAGGCGGCCACCCTGCTGCGGCGCGATGTGGAGATGATCGCCGGGCTGGGGGCGCTGGCGGTGCTGGCGGCGCTCCTCCTCTGGAAGGAGTTCAAGCTCCTGGCCTTCGACCCGGACTTCGGGGCCTCGCTGGGGTTTCCGATGCGCCGGATCGACGTCCTGCTCACCTCGGTGCTGGTGCTCTCCATCGTGATCGGGCTGCAGACGGTGGGGGTGGTGCTGATGAGCGCCATGGTGGTGGCTCCCGCGGCCGCGGCCCGGCAGTGGACCGACCACATGGGGCGGATGGTGACGCTGGCGGGGGCGTTCGGGGCGGGAGCGGGGGTGGCGGGGGCCGTGCTGAGCAGCACCACGCAGCACCTCCCCACCGGCCCCACCATCGTCCTCTGCCTCACCGCGCTGGTGATCCTCTCCCTCCTCCTGGCCCCCAACCGCGGGATCGTGTGGGGGTGGTTCCGGGAGGCGCGGAACCGGCGCCGGCTACACACGCAGGCGGTGCTGGCCGACCTGTACGCCCTGGCGCGCCAGCACCCGGGGGAGGAGCACGGGCACACCGTGGCCACGCTGGAGGTGATGCACCCCGGGGCCCGGCACGAGCTGGGCGAGCTGGAGGCGCGGGGGTGGGCCCGCCGCTCCGGGGATGACCAGTGGTCCATCACCCCCGCGGGGATCGCGGAGGAGGAGCGCCGCTCCGGCGGGGAGGAGGACGCATGATCTCCCCGGAGGTCGAGATCCAGTGGATCGCGGCGGTGACCGCCGCCGCGTGCGCCCTCCCGGGGACCTTCCTGGTGCTGCGGCGCATGGCGCTGATGAGCGACGCCATCTCCCACGCCATCCTGCTGGGGATCGTGCTCGCCTTCTTCGTCACCGAGAACATCGCCTCCCCGCTCCTGATCGCCGCGGCGGCGGCCACGGGGGTGCTCACCGTGTCGCTGGTGGAACTTCTCCACCGCACCCGCCGGGTGCGGGAGGACGCGGCCATCGGGCTGGTCTTCCCCGCCCTGTTCTCACTGGGGGTGATCCTGATCTCCCGCTACGCCGGGAACGTGCACCTGGACGTGGACGCGGTGCTCCTGGGGGAGCTGGCCTTCGCCCCCTTCAACCGCTGGGAGGCGGGGGAGACGGACCTGGGGCCGCGGACCCTGTGGGTGATGGGCGCGATCCTCCTCCTGAATGCCACCTTCGTCGGGGCGCTGTACAAGGAGCTCAAGCTCACCACCTTCGACGCGGCGCTGGCCGGGGCGCTGGGCTTCGCCCCGGGGCTGGTGCACTACGCCTTCATGACGCTGGTGTCGGTCACCGCGGTAGGGGCGTTCGACGCGGTGGGCTCGGTGCTGGTGGTGGCGCTGATGATCGCTCCCCCGGCGGCGGCGTACCTGCTGACCGACCGTCTCCCCTGGATGATCGGGCTGGGCGCCGGGATCGGGGTCGCGAGCGCGCTGGCGGGGTACTGGATGTCGTACTTCCTGGACGTGTCCATCGCCGGCTCCATGGCCACCATGACCGGGGTGGCGTTCGTGATCGTGTTCCTCCTGGCGCCGGAGCGGGGGGTGGTGGCGCTGGCCCGGCGGCGGGCGCGGCAGCGGTGGGAGTTCGCGCAGACCATGCTGGCCATCCACCTCCTGAACCACGAGCACTCCCCCGAGGAGGGGAAGGAGAACCGGGAGTCGCACCTGCACGAGCACCTGAGCTGGAGCCCGGACTTCGCGGCGGCGGTGGTGCGGCGGGCGGAGGGGCGGGGGCTGGTGTCGCGCGGCGCCGGGGACCGGCTGGACCTCACCGAGCGGGGGCGGGTGGTGGCGCGGGAGGTGATGGAGGTGTAGGACGGCGTGGCTGGACGGCGCCACGATCCGGATGAACCTCGCCGTCACGCGCCGAGCCGCATCGTCCGTTCTCAGCTCACCCTGACGCCCGCCGTCAGCTCCGCGAAGCGCTCCCGGAACGCGGGATCGATGCTCTCGCCGCACACCAGGGCCGCTGACTCGTCCGGCGAGAGGCGCGAGCGATCCATGCGCTCCTCCGCGACCCGGCGGAATTCCGAGTAGGTATCGGACTCCCTGATCTTTCCGGGCTCGCATTCGTGGAGGGCGGCCAGCGCCACCAGCACGTCTTCGGGGATGCTGCCCTCGCGCAGACCGGGTTCGCGTACCCTCCCCGTCACGCGGTCCAGCAGGCGCCGCCAGCGCGTCGGCGAGGGGTCGGCGATCCGCTGGCGCATGGCGTAGTATCGTACCCGGTTCAGGAACTTCTTGAAAGCCCGGGGAGTGGTCTGCTGCCGTGCCACGTACGGCGCCCACGCCTTGAGCGCCACCCGGAACGCCTGCGAGTCCTGCAGCGTAGGCTCGGCCCGGTTCGCGAGCCGTCTCCAGGCCAGCAGCAGCGTCAGCGCGAGTCCGATCCAGACCACGAGCGTCGAGTGCTCCTCCGCCTGGCGCGAGATGTAGTCGCCCGCCCGCGCCGGCCGCCGCAGGACCTGCGCAGGGGTGGCCACCGCCGGCGCCGTGTCCGTTGGCTGCGTCGGGGCCGGGGAAGCGGCTTCGACGGCCGGCGCGGGGGGATTCTCCGCGTCCAGCGGGGGCTGGACCGCCGGGGACGGGGCGAAGAGCGTGCGACCCAGCAGCAGCATCCCGAACGCAATCGCCACCCACACGGTCTGCGCGCCGTGGCGCTCCACCCAGCGGGAGGCCCGGTCGAGCGCACCAGTCCTCGCATCGGCCCGGTGCTCGTTCCCCCCGGCGAGCATCGCGAAGTGCTGCGCCCCTGGTGTGGGGACCGGAACCTCGATGTTGACCAGCTTCTCCAGGTACTGACGCGCGAACGCGCTGCGCTTGCGGCGGTCGTCCGCGTCCCCGCCGGTCGCCCCCCCGGGAGCCGCGGTCCCCGCGTCCGCGGGCGGCAGCTCGACGATCACCTCCTCGGCCTCGTCGCGGAATCCCAGCCCCACACAGCGCACCACCCGCTCGGGGTCCATCCCCATGATGACGACGCACCTCCCCGAGGACACCAGGAAGTTGATCCCTTCCAGCACGTCGAGCACGTGCTTGGGACGGCACCGGTCCAGGTCGTCCACGAAGATGACCATGTCGTTGGGCTTGAGGGCCTCCGTCACCTCCTCGAACTCACGGGCGAAGCGGTGGCGGAACGAGGCCTGCTCCTCCAGACTACGCAGGCGCGTCCCTTCGGCGGCTTTCCGGAACAGGGTGGCGGGGTTCGCCCCGAACGCCCGCACGGTACGGCCCACCGTCGCAAGGAGGGCCAGCGCTCCCAGCAGCGCCGTCAGCCCCTCCCAGCCGGGAAAGATCGTCCTCAGCCCGAACTCCAGGCACCGGGTGGAGAGCACCTGCTTGCAGGCGGCTTCGGCTGCGTCGGGGGTCACCGGCGAGGTGAAGGCCGTGACGACATCGGAGAGCCGCTCGGGATCGGCCGACAGGTAGCCCGCGTAGAGGAAGCCGAGCAGCAGCGCAGCGATGGCGGCGGGCCGGAAGCGGGCGAAGCGGATCCAAAACAGGCGCCAGCGGAAGCGCAGACCGCCCCATTCCAGCAGACCGGGGATGGCCTGGGCGCGGACGTTCTCGAGGAGAGCGGCCAGCAGGTGCTCCTCCGTCTGGTAGTGCCAGGCGTTGAAGAGCACCGGACGCCAGCGGTTCTTCCGCAGATCGGCGCAGACCAGGTTCATCAGCGAGGTCTTCCCGCTCCCCCACGGCCCGGTGACGGCTAGCGTGAGCGGCGGGTCGGTGTGGTCGTTGCGCAGGAAGCGGGAGATCACCGCCGACACTTCGCGGAGCTGGAAGGCGTCGCGTGCTTCGTCGTCCAGCGGGCGGTCGTTCGCCGCGATCCCGGCCACGCCCCTGGGGAGAGCGGGAGGCGGGGCCGGGCGCGCGGCCACCGCCACCAGCGCCAGCACGACCACCCAGGTGGCGAGATACCAGGGGGCCGGCCACCACGTCCCCGGACGCACCGGCTCCCAGTCGCCGCCCGGCCGCCGGGCGAGCACCGTCGCCCCCTCGCCGACGGCCCACGTCCGCCCCTCCGCCGATGCTAGAGCGAGCAGGTCGGTCCGGGTGCCGGAGGGGACGCTCTGCCAGCTCGCCCCACCGTCCGTGGTGGAAAGGAGCACGCCGTCGTGCCCGGTGATCCAGCCGGTGTCCGGGTGCGTGAAGCGGATGTCCGTCAGCGTGGCCGTTGTGGGCACGGGGACGCGCTCCCAATCCTCTTCGAGGGTGGTGATGCCTGCGTGCAGGACCGTTCCGCCCGCACCGACAGCCCACACCTCGGCTTTCTCCCGCCCCTGAATGCCGAGGGCGTGCAGGTCCACACCTGTCCTGGTGTCCTGATGAGCCCAGAAGTGTCCGCCATCCCTGGTTTCGGCAATGAAACCATTTCTCTGCGCAACGAGAATGTGCCGCGCGTCAAAGACATGGATCGCTAGAAGATCTGGAGCCCCGAAGAGGCGACTAAGCCCCTCATACACATTGGGGGTGAACACTTCGCCGGAGGTCGGGGAGATGCGTCGCCAGTTCCTTCCGCCGTTATTCGTGGCAAGGACAGTAACGCTATCGCCCGCGATCCACCCGTTCGCCTCGTCGGTGAACTGAACCGACCGCAGGTCGGGTCGGAAGCGGCCCAGCGTGGCGGAGTCGAGTTGTACCCTCGCCCAGCTCTCCCCGCCGTCCTCGGTGCGGAGGACCGTGGCACCGTCGCCCACCGCAACTGCGACATCGCGCGACAAGGTGTGGACGTCGTGGAGATCGCTCCGAGTGCCTGACTCCTGCGGGCTCCACCGGCGCCCGCCGGAGCGCGTGGCGAGGACGACGCCCGCGCTCCCGACCGCCCATCCCACGCGGCGGTCCGCGAAGTCGACGCCCGCGAGCCGCTGCCCCCCCCCGGACAGTAGCCTCCAGCTCGCTCCCCCGTCGGTGGTGGAGTAGACCGTGCCGTGGTCGCCCACGGCCCAGCCTTTCTCCTGATCCGTGAAGAACGCCTCTCGAACCGTCGCCAGCCGGATAGTATCGGGCCAGGTGGAGCCGCCGTCCCGGGTCCTCAGCAGGCGCCCGTCCTGCGTGAACGCAAGGACGCGCAACGAGTCCAGCGCCAGGAGGCTGGCCACCGGCGGGAATGGCGCCGAGGCCCAGGCCCGGGTCGCCCCCCGCATGCCGGAGCCACGATCCGTAGCCCGAAGCACGCTCCAGATCCCGCTGGCATCGTGGATGGCGACCCACTCTGCCTGCCCGTTCCCATGCGGGGTGCTGGTGAACGCCGCTATGCGTGCGGGGGGGAGGGCGCTGAAAAGAGGCTGCCACGTCCTGCCGCCGTCGGACGTCCGTTCCAGCCTGTTGCTGTCGGAGACCGCCAGTCCCAGGAACAGGCTGGACCAGCTCATGGCCTCGAAGCGCTCGCCGATCTCCGGTGCGGTGGGAACGAGGTGGCGGGCCATCCGCTCCGGGGTGCTGTCCGCGGCTGACGGCACGGCCCCGGGCCGGATCGCCGGCCGGGCCGGTAAGAGACCGGGAACGTGGGTCCATCTCCGCCCGCCGTCCCAGGTCACCAGGGCGCCGCCCTCCTCGTCCACCGCCCACCCGTGCAGCGAGTCGGCGAAGAGCACGTCCAGCACCGTGGGCGTGAACATCACGGCCGCGGTCTCGACCGGCACGGGTGCGACGGGATCGGCCGCCGCGCCGGTGACCTCCGGGCTCCTGATCGACCGGAGCGCCCGAGCGCGCGTGGCGCTGTCGGCCTCCACCACGACGCCCTTCTCCCAACTCCACCCGCCGTCGGTGCTCCGCAGCAGCAGCCCGCCCGTCCCCGCGGACCACACGTGCTCGCCGTCGTCCAGGGCGAAGACGGTGCGCAGGTCGGAGCGGATCACCTGCCCCTGCGCGAAGGCGTTCGCCTGCATGGGGTACAGCAGCCGCTCCGGGAGGGTGGCGGGGCGGAACGGGTCGGGGTGGGTGGTCTGCCGGAAGGCGACGGCGAAGCTCGCCAGGGCGAGCGCGGCTGCGGATACGGCGGCGATCAGCCTCACACGCGTAAGGACGGCGACATCCGTCGCGGCAACGGTGACAGGTTCCATCGGAAGTGGGGACCGGCGCGGGAGTGCCGCGGCGAGGGCGAGGCGGCGGAGTGGGCGTCGTGGAGGACGGGATGATCTTCCGTCGGCGCCGTCGACCCCAAGTTAGGCGTTTCCCCGGACCGGCGCCACACCTGATCGGCCATCTTCTGCGCGACAGCGACATTCGAGCGAGCCGGGAGGGCAGGGCTGGCATTCACCTCATACTGCGGAGCGGGTCAGACCAGTTCCATGGGCGGTGGAGATCGATGGGCGGGGTGCGGCCTGGTGTCGCCGAGCCCGGCTACCCCCGGGGACCGGGCCCGAGCACGTCCCGACGCCAGAAGAGGTACGCCGCGACGGGCGCCCCGAGGAAGAAGGTGGCCGGGCTGTTCCCTCCAACCGCGTCCCCCCGGCGGAATGGATAGACCAGCACCCACACCACGGCCAGCCCACCGCCGACGAACAGGAAGAAAGCGCAGAAAGCGCTCCGGAGCCGCCCCCCGAAGCGGGGATTGACGACCCGCTGAAGGCGGAGCACGAAATAGAGGAGGACGGCGGACAGCGGAGCCATGAGCGCGGCGCCGGCGGCGGAAGCGAGGCGCTCGCCCGGCGAGAAGTACGCGCTCTCCACCACGGCCAGCGAATACACCGCCGCGCACGTGGTCAGGAACGCGCGGCGGTGGGTGTGGATCCAGGAGAAGGTGCGCATGCGTTGATCTCCCTCGTCGGGATTCTTCGGCTCGTGCGCGAGTTCAGCCCCGGGGAAGGGAGCCGAGCCAGACCCGGCCCCGGTTGAAGAGCAGCAGGGCCTGCCCGGTGCTCGCAGTCTCGATCCGGCTCGCCTGCACGACCGGGCGGGCCAGTTCGCGCATGTCGATCGTATCCTCCGGCAGGATCACGTCCGTGTCCAGGCAGGGCCGCCACTCCAGGAGGCGCAGGTCGTAGGACGGGTCCTCGTACTGCGGAGGAGGCAGGGTCCGGACCCGGTCATCGGGAACGAACAGCGTCTCGTAGTACTCGATCCGGTCCCCCACCGCGGCCACCACCTGCGTCTGGTAGAACCGCGGGTGGAAGAGCCACAGGCGCAGGTAGTACGGCTCCCCGGCCACTTCGAGGGCGCGGTGCCAGGAGCGCAGGATCTCCAGGAAGGCGTGGAGGACCCGACGCCGGAACCACACCGGTGGATTCCGGGGGACCAGCCGGCTCCAGGGGTCGAGCCAGAGCTTCACGTAGGCGACCTCATTCCGGCACAGGGCGTCGAGGTTCAGCGCCTGGTGCTCCCGCTGGAACCGGTCCAGCTGACGCAGGCGGCGCTTCCAGCCCCGCACCTTCTTGCGGTTGGAGAGCGGATTCGGCACAGGAAGCACGAGCAGAGAGTGTCTGTCGCCGGGGCAGGGCGGCCCGGCGTCCTCGAGCCGGAGAATCCGGCGATCGCCGATCCCGGAGGCTATCGATCGCCGCTCGCACCCCGATCCGGTCTGGCGTTCCCTGCCGGCCCGGCCCTCAGCCCGGACCGGATGGACTCGATGACCGTGACGCACTTCCATGCGCTCCGCAGCGCGAGGACCGAGATCGGCGCCACCACCCCGACCTGGAGCAGGGACGTCCAGTCGAGCGTGCGAATCAACAGCAGGCCGATGGTGCCGATGGGCAGCGCGAGGAAGGCGACCAGGGAGCTCGTCCTGCCCGTCGCTCCCGGGAACAGGGGCACCCATGGATAGGACGACACCTGGGATTCCGAGCCGGGAACGTGGCGGCGCAGGTGCTCCAGGTGGCTGTGGAGATACGTCAGCGCCAGCAGTACCAGCAGGGGGCCGGCGATCGCCGCGAGACGCTCGTTGATCGAGACGCCGAACACCGACACGGTCTGCATGGACTCGTCGCGCAGCCGCCTCAGCTTGGACTGCGCCCTCTGCAGGTCCAGCCTCCCCACGCTCTCCTCGACGTCCCGGAGGGCCGGCAGCCATTCACGCTCGCCGGACGGCCCGTTCGCGCGGTACACGGCGCGCAGCGCCGGCTCCCGCCGGAGCAGACCCAGGAGGCCGAAGCCGGAATCGACGACCTCCGTCTCCGGCAGCGGCCAGGTAGTCAAGGTATGGGCGTTGTTGGTAATGACAGTGAAGCGAAGCGCCCACAGGGCCGAGTCGGAACCGAGCGATGCGTGCGTCGGCGAGATGGAGAAGTACGCCTGGCACCCCTCGCAGATCCGGGTGGGCAGCCCGGTTCCACTCGCCAGGAAGCGGGCGATACGCATCGACGAATCGACCGCGACGAGGCGGGAGCAGCTCCCACCCGGATTGCGGTCCACCCTGGACAGCAGCTCGCTGACCGTCACGGACTTCCAGCGCACGCTCGCGAGCGGTTCCGACAGGCGGGGCATGGCCTGCGCGGAATCCAGGTTGGTGCGGGCCAGGGGGTACTCCGCCTCGAGCCGGGCGACCAGCCCGCCCAGGCGCGACCGGGCCAGGCTGTCGCAGGACAGGACGGGAGCACGCTCGGGCTTTGCCGAGAGCAGGACGTGGAGCTCCTGGGCCGCCCGCTCGAAGGGGAGGCTGCGTCGCGTCGACAGCGACAGGACGATGAGCGCGGCGCTCAGCCCGAGAACCGCGTAGTAGATCCGTCGGCAGCTCCGGAGCGTTTCTTCCATCGGGGCGTGGCGGGTGGGGCGGGCGGGGAGCGGCGGCGCCGGGGGGTCAGATCCGGGCGAGGTGCACGATGGAGCCGACGGCCAGCAGCACCCCCAGCACCAGCGTCCCGAACGAGGCCGCGAGCAGCTTGGTGCCCAGCAGGTCGCGGCGCCCCATCTCTCCCCGCGCCATGTAGAGGCTCGACACGATCAAGATGGCGCCCCATGCCACCGCCGCAAGGGAAAACTCGCGCGTCCCCCAGGCGAAGGGCATCACCGGCAGCGGCGCGAGCAGCAGCGAGGCTGTGTAGACGAGGACGCGCCTGGCGCGGCCGGAGATCACGGCCGCGTCCGTCCGCGACGGGCTTTCATGGCCCGGCGTCGAGGTCGTACGCTGCGACGCCGGGCGAGGGCGGCGTCCTCACCAGGCGCCACAGGAGCAGCCCGAGCCCGATCTCCAGGGTGGCCAGGAGCACCCCGAAGAAGCCTGTCACCAGCCGCACCTTGTCGTGGTCCTCCCGGGTCGGGTACTGCTCCAGGGAGCCGTGCACGTAGTACATGACGTCGAGGACGAGCGCCAGCCCAACCACGATCATGGCCAGCCCGACCACAATTCTCTCGATTGTTCGTAGTATATTCGTCGTCGGGTTAGCGCCTGCAACCCCAAATTCTTCAGGGCGAACTCCTCTCGCTGCCCCACTCGCGCCCGATGCCCGGCATCGGCCCCGCTGTCATGAGCTGCGCATCGTGGACGAGGACAGGACCTGGTGCCTCGTGTACCGCGTAGATGCAGATGCGATCATAATAGCGGAGGTCTTCCAGAAGGCCACCCGCCAGACGCCGAAGCACGTGATCGATACCTGCCGGCGCAGACTGCGGCAGTACGACGACCTGACCTGAGGAGGATACCGTGGACGAGAGCAAGCGCAAGCGCCTGGAAGAGTCGGGCTGGAGTGTGGGCTCCGCCCAGGACTTCCTCGGTCTCTCGGAGGAAGAGGCAGCGTTCGTGGAGCTGAAGCTGGCCTTGAGCCAGAGCCTCCGGGAGCGCCGCACGGAGCTGAGACTCAGCCAGGCGGAGCTGGCCCGGCGGATCGGGTCGAGCCAGTCGCGTGTGGCGAAGATGGAGGCGAGCGACCCGACCGTGTCTCTGGACCTGCTCGTGCGGGGGCTCCTTGCGACCGGCGCGACCCGGAAGGACATCGCAGCCGTGATTGCTCCCAAGAAGCGCACACGCGCCGCTTGATGGTGCGGGTTCGGGTGGTGGGGCAGGGAGCGTCCCCTTATGCAGCGGGGGAGGTGTCGGGATCACACACATCGTTTCAATCAGAGCTGACCGAGGAGTCAAGAATCACTGGGATTTCCTGTCCCTGACTGCTCCTGCACTTGATCCTACTTGCTGCCCTACAGCCCTGATCTGGAGCCGTTTCAAAGGCCGCAGATGCCCCGTTAGGCCTGGCTGCACCTGCCGGGGGCTACGCCAATCCGTGGCGACTTCAGCGCAACAGATTGAAACGATGTCTGCGATCTCGACAGCTCGTTCCCGCACACGTTCTGCGTTTCGCGCTCTCTGTTCCGCAACCACATGACCAAGATGTCGCAGCCGACGATTCTGGACCAGATGCGCGCGGTCATGTGGCATCCAGCGGACGGGAGCGCCCGTTCACGGACAGACGCCCCCACCCCCTCCCTCCCGCTTACCCCCCCGGGCGCGCCTCCAGCGCCTGCGCGCACCCCATAGCCTGCGCCCGCACGTTGGTCACGCGCGGCAGCCGCGCGATCCGCGGGATGGCGGCGTCGGGCACCACCGCGTACACCACCCCGCGTACCCCCAGCCCCCCCAGCACCCGCGCCCCGAGCCCCTCCAGCGCCCGCAGGTCGGACGACTGCGGCGGGCGGCCGTAGAAGATCTGGACCTCCACGTCGAAGTTCCGGGGGTCGGGCACCGTAGCCGCCCACTCCGCCACGGGGTCCGGCCCGCGGACCAGGGTGGCGATCCGGTCGGTGGGAATCTCCACCCGCACCATCGCCACGTTGAACAGGTGGAGGACCCGGGCCCCCGCGCTCCGCAGCCCGCGGAGGTCCACCTCCGTGGGGGTGCGGTTGGCGTCGCCGGAGCGGAGGCGGACGTCGGCGATGATGCGCTCCGCCGCGGGCCGGGCCGGATGCCAGTCGCATACGAAGGTGGCCCGCTCCGCCTGGCTCCGCGGAAGGGCTCCCCCGCGCTCCAGCGCATATTCCCGGCACTCCGGGAACCCCTCGCGCACGATCGCCTCCAGCCGCCGCCGCACCTCGGGCATGGGGAGCGCCTCGATCTGCGGAGGGAGGCTCCGCAGCCCCCCGGCCCCCGCCGGCCTGCGAGGTGGCGAGACCACGGTGAACTCCTGCCCCTCCCGCACCGACACGTTCCCGCGCTCCACCGCCCCCACGAGCGGGTCCCCCGCCAGCCCGTCGAGCCGCTCCGCCGTCCCGACCACCGTGACCCCGTAGATCACGGGGCGGCCGGAGCGCGCCACCGCGAGCGCGGCGCGGAGCCACTCCGCCTCCGCGAGCTGCCCGCGCAGGGTGCGCTCGCGCACCCCCGGCTCCGGCTCCGGGAGCGCCGGGTTCTGGCTCAGTTGGTCCTCGATGCGCCGCGGGGCGCTGCACAGCATCCCCTGCGCGTACTCGATGGTCGAGAGGCGCGCGTCCGCGATCGCCGAGTCCGCGGGCTGCCCCGGGTACACGCGGTGCTGGGTGTCCATCCCCCCCGCGATGGTGAACACCTCGGCCGCCCGCACCCCGTGGCGCCGGAGCAGCTCCGCCACCGTCGCGTCCGCGAGGGCGGTATCGAACGTCACGCT
>DATAAL010000104.1:0-2484 GCA_036260145.1 Longimicrobiaceae bacterium
GTCCCCACCCTCTCCGTCTCCGCCGTCACGGGGGATGGGCTCCCGGAGCTGCGCCGCGCGCTGCTGGCGAAGGCGTTCGGCGGGATCCTGGGGGAGCCGGGGGAGGCGCCGCTGGTCACCCGCGAGCGGCACGCCCGGGCACTGCGCCGCGCCCGCGAGGAGGTGGCCCGCTTCCTGGACGCCTGGGAGGAGGGGATCCCCGCCGAGTTCGCCGCCACTCACCTCCAGGCCGCGGCCGGGGCGCTGGAGGAGCTGCTGGGGACCATTGGGACGGAGGACGTGCTGGACCGGGTGTTCTCCCAGTTCTGCGTCGGCAAGTAGCGGCCCTCCCGGGGGAGCCGTGCTCACGGGAGTCCAAAACCCGCCCTGCAATCGCTTCTGAACGATCCCGATCCCGGATCCGGCCTGGACCTCGTCGCGCGGCGAGATCGTGGCGCAGGAGCAATCTGGCGAATTCTTTTTCTTCGGGAATTGTTCGGTAAAACGGCGGGTCAGCGGACGATCTCGAAGCTTTCGCCGGGGATGGCTCCGGCGGGGATTTCCTCCACCCGCTCCACCCGGGAGCCGGGCGGGCCCTGGACGAGCAGGTTCCGCAATGCGGACACCGCCTCCTCGGGGCCACGCACCCGGACCTCCACCGAGCCGTCGGGGCAGTTGCGCACGGTCCCGGCCAGGCCGAGCCCCCGAGCGCGGGATCGGGTCCACCAGCGGAACCCGACCCCCTGCACCTTGCCGCAGACCCGGTACGCGGCCTCCTTCATCCCCTCAGAGGTTCTCCCGGTGGCTGGGAGGACGGCGCGCCGGCGCGTCTGTGCCGCCAGTTCGGCCCTGGGAGCTCCCGCCCTGCAGGTTCCCCAGGATGGAGTGGAGGAGCCCGCCTGCGCCCCCCCCGCCGCTCTGCCCCAGGAGGCCCCGGGCCTCCTGCGCCACCGCCGCGGTCAGGCCGCCCATGATGGCGCCCCGGAGCTGGTTTCGGGCCTTCTGCATGGGACCGCGAGCGCTCCGGTCGCTGCTCCCCGCCAGGAGGAAGCCGACCCCGAAGGCGATTCCCAGCGCCGGGAGGGGGTTCTCGCGGATGGTGTTCAGGATGCCGCGCTCCTCGAGCAGCGTCTCCGCGCGCCCCAGCGCCTGCCCCGCCCGCTCGCGGGCCTGCCCGGTGGCGCCGCTCAGCCGCTCCGGCACCCCCTCCATCATCCCCTGGGCGCGCTCCCGGACCTGGCCGGCCATGTCGCGCACCCGGCTGGTCACCCGCTCCTGCAGCCCCTCGCCCCCACCGGTGCTCCCGCCGCTTCCGGCCACGGAGCCCGACACGGCGATGGCGGAGTAGGTGCCGGCGTCGCGGCCCACGCTCACGTCGCTGTGCACCTCGGCGCCCCCGCCGGTCCCGGTGCTCCCCATCCCCCCGCCGTACCCGCCGCCGGCGGATCCGCTGGTGCCCGCGTTCACGCCCGTGTCAGCGTGTCCGGTCCCCCGCTCGGCGCCGTACCCGGGGTCGCCCATCCCGCTCAGGCCATCCCCCTCTTCGCCTGTTGGATTTCGCTCTGTAGCCACCGTTTGTCCTCCTTCAGAGTTTGGATGGTCCGCTCCGGCCCCAGGCCGTCCTGTCTCAGGTTCCCCAGGTACTTCCGGGCCAGCACGCCGCCGCCGACCACGAAGAGCAGGCCGACGATCAGTGCGCCCAGCCAGTAGTTGTCGAGCAGGTCTCCGACCCCGGCGATGAGCGCCGCGAGGAGCGCCAGGAGCCCCACCAGGAGGAGTCCGCCGCCCACTGCGATCATCGCCGCATCCCGGGCGAAGGCCTTCAGGTTCTCCCGCATCTCCACCTTGGCGAGCGCGACCTCCTGCTTCACCAGCGTCGCGCTGTCCTGGGCCAGCTGCCTGAACAGCTCCCCGAGCGAGGGCTCCGCGCCGGGGGAGGACCCCCCGGCACGGCCGTCCGTCGGCGGGGAGACTCGGGTCTCCGCCATGCTTCCTCCTAGCGCAGGACCTTGCCCAGAACCCATCCGGCCGCGACCGCGACCAGGAGCATCTGGAGGGGTTTCTCACGCGTCATCCGCTCCAGGTCGCCCTGCAGCGCGCGCACATCGTTGTCACGGAGGTAGCGGGCGGTGGACTCCATGGTGTCCGCCGCGCGGTGGGCCATGTCGCCCGCGCGCCCCATCGCTCCCCCGCCCTCCTGCCCGACCGCGTCGTCCAGGCGATGGGCAGCGCTCTCCAGGACATCGGCCGCGCGGTGCAGCACCTGGTTGGCGCGGTCCTCCACCTCTCCCAGCGCCCCGCTCACCCGGTTGGTGGTGCCGGTTGCGCCGGAGGCGGCCTCCGTGGTGCCGGTTGCGCCCCCCCCTCCGAAGTCCGGGGTGTTGGCGCTCCCGGCGGTGCTCCCGCCGAGCCCCGTGCCCCCCATCCCGCCGGCCGAGCCCAGGTCGCCGGTGCCGGAGGTCGAGCCCAGCCCCCCCGTGCTGCCGGTGCCGCCCGTCCCGAAGT